>JAGXSC010000034.1 GCA_018334075.1 Actinomycetota bacterium | reverse complement strand
CATGTTGACAGACATGTGACACGAAACGCAGGAGACGTTTGCGTGGGTGGATCTTTCCCAAGCCATAACGCTATCTACCTGAACGGCGTGACAGATATCAGCGCAAAACCAGTTGGTGGAGGTGACCATGAGCGCGAAAAGGATAAAACCTGCCAGGAAGAAGGCCGCTGTCGCTGTCCAGATGATATAGCGTGGCCGTCTCTTCGGATCCTTGAATCCGGCAAGTGATATTTTTCGCAACTTGTCACGTATCATTTCCCTATCACATTCCTTTCGGTGTAGCTAGAAATCGATCCCCACTCGCTCACCTGCCACAACAGCATGACAGATTAAGCAGTTCCCGTCATATTGCGCATCCATATATCTGAGCATGGCAGTATTATCTGTACCATGCGGATCATGGCAAGTCGAGGTGCATGTCAGCGGCGATCTATTGTTTACGTCAAAGTGCACCGGCCGAACCGGGTGGTTATTGCGCCTGACCGTTGGTGAGGACTCATCATAGTGTCTCGGATCATGACATCTAAGGCAAACATCAGGATTTTGATCCAACAGTATCGGTGCGTAATTCGAGCCATGAGGCGTATGACATTCCACACACAGCGTATCGCGATGAGCGGAGGCCTCGTAACGCGCCTCGATTGCAGTCGCATGACACTCATAACATAACTCGTTATCTTCGGCGATCAAAAGGCCGGCGTAGTTGGCTGCGTGCGCGTCATGGCAGTCGGCACAGTTCAGTTCTGAAGTACCCACCGGATGAATGCTTGCCTTCCGGAAATCATCCTCGATATATGGGTGGCAGTCATAACAAATGTCCGGCTCCGGCTTGAGCAGCAAGGGCCTGTAATTAGATCCGTGCGGCTCATGGCATCCCATGCAGTTGTCGTACGCAAACGGCTGGTGCTGGACCGGCAGCAAGCTTAGAGGTGCTACAGAGGGATGACACATGAAGCAAAGGTCGGTCTGCCGAGTAACCAGGATTCCCTCCCAGGGAGATGCGTGGGGATCGTGGCAATCCAGGCAATGTCGCCGAGCGAAGGGGGGGTGCGTCTGATCCCTAGCCATCTCGGTTCCTACCTGATGGCACGTTATGCACAGGTCTCGCTCGTGCTGGACAAGCAGGTCCCTGTAATCAGAAGCGTGGGGCTCATGGCAGTCCATGCAATCCGCCAACTCGAAGGGTCTATGCTGATGCCTATCATCAACTTTTACACCGATATCACCGTGACACGTCCAGCACAATTCCTCGACAGGCGCCACAAGGCGCGATTCAGTTTCAACTACCTTTTTTGTGACTTCACCTTGCTCGCCGGGCTCTCTTTCCGCTCGCTCTGTCCCGGTAACGCCGTCCCAAAAGCCCAGCACCCAGTTCAAAGGAAGCCACTCGATCACCGTTTGGGCGCGATCAAGTGCATTCGAGAAGCCGCCATAGATGATGGTCCTCTCCAGCTCTACGCCGTGTGGAGTGTGACAAACTGTGCACTCCTTGAGCATGAACGGGCTATGGACAGATGGCTTGCCGAGGTCGGGGATCAATTGCGTGTGGCACTGCAGGCACTCGAGATTGCGTGCGATGAACCTCGCCTGATCCGGGCCTCTCGTGATCAACTGAGCTACTGCAACTGCTGAGCCGATTAACAACAGAAGCAGCAACAAAAGCAGAACCCAGTGCACGCGACGGCCTACTTTGCGCTGCGAACCAGATTCTCCCTCATTTGTATCGACGTCGCCTACGACGACTTCCGGGCCACTCAAAGGTCCTCCCGGTTCTGCCTGTCTATCCGGCCTATTGATTGGCGGATATCAAGCCCACAACAATACTCAATACATAGTAGCACTGTCTGGCGCTGGATTGAACGGACCAAGTGCGAAAAATCTCACAAGCCGTTTACCTAGTTATATTTCTCGGCAGTTGATCGGGTGCGATACTCGTGAAGATTAGTAACCGAGCAAATATGCACCGTGGATCGAGTCGTATACGAGCGGAACCCCCATGAGGGAGAACGAAACCACCGGAAGTGCAACGACCGAGAACCAGGCCAGCTTAGTGCCGCTCCAGCCCAAGGTAAGCCGCGCATGCAGGAAAAGTGCATAGACCACCCATGCAATAAGCGACCAGGTCTCGATTGGATCCCATGCCCAGTATCTGCCCCATGCCTCGTTTGCCCAAATCGCGCCAGACACTATCATGATGCCGTAAAAGATAAATCCGAGACCCGCGAATCTAAACTGCAGATCATCCAGGATCTCCTGTTGCGGCATCTTTTCAAGCGCCGCCGACAATAACCCCGTTGCCTTATGCCGAAACAGATAGATCATGGAAAAGGCAAAGGATACAAGAAAAGCCCCATACCCGATTTTCGCAAAAATGACGTGGATGCTCAGCCACCAACTGGCCAACGGCCCCGACAGGGCAAGCTCCTCTTTGGACGTGAACATCGAGATACCGAGCATGATAAAAGCGAGGGGCATCAATACGATGCCAAGCCCGACCATATTCCGACGCCGGAACGCAAGGAACACAAATAGTGCGACCGCGATGATCGCGTAGCTGGACACTACCTCGTAAAAGCCAAGGTAGGGACCCCTGTCAATGCGGATCCACCTTCCGACGATCGCTGCCAGGTGAGGAAGAAGTCCCGCTGCGCCCAGCCAGAGCCCTGCAGACCACAGCACGTCACGCTTGAAAAACAGTGCCGCCGAGAACACAATCGAGGACAACGCGTAAAACGTCACCCCCGCCCACATCAAAATGACTTCGGTTTCGATGCTCATCGCTTTACCTCCTGCAACGTCTCAGACAGCTTGCCGCGGGCCAGTTCTGTAAACCCATGACTTCCTCGGCTGTGATGAATGGCCACACAAAGCGCTGGCTTACTCTTCGAGCGGTCAATGACGATCCAGGCAGCCCTATAGGGGACGAGTATGGAAACACTGACTGCGACGCAAGCAATCGCCATAAGTAGGTAAAGAGGGATGATCGACCAATCGTCTACCACGGAAAGCCTGACATAACCTCCAAGATGATCGATGCGCAAGGCAAGGGCCTCCCCGAGTTGCACTGTGTCCCCGACACTCATAGTCTTGCTCTCGGCAGTCCCATCGGCACGCACAACTTCAACCTTTGCCGCACCCGTGCCGGGTTGAGTGGAGAAATTCACTCTGGCTATTTCGGCACCAGTTTCATCGAGGAACACCTCGGTTGAGCTACCCCACTCCATAGGCCGAACCGGATTCCGATCGATAAAAACCTGTGAGGACTTCTCTGCCCTGCCCTCTTCCGCGATAGTAATGACGACCCCGAGCCCCCAGTCGGAGAGGTGAATCATATGAGAGTAGTAGCGCAGGGGCTGATTCGGAAATACACGTCCCCTCGCTAATTCGCGCTCGCCATCTCTGAGATATACCATCGGCGCCGCACCACGATCTATGCCGTCGATAACGTACTGCAGCGGCATATCGGACTCGACTCCTATGGTAAAGCCACTCAACTCACCGTGTAGCGGACCTCTCTGGAGCAGGCCGTAGGACTCCTCGACATTCTGCCTTTCGAATCCAGCAACCACTCCGAGCAATCCTTCGGATCTCGTGAGCATTCCGGCAGATATCACCACAAGCAAGCCAACCAGGCTCCAGTGAAATACTGGAGACCCTAGAAGTCCCCACGCCCCGGAGACCGCATGGCTTGCAACCGGTCCACTATGAACCTTGAGTCCCAACTGGCGAAGCGCATCGTCCAGTCTCCGATGCCCCTCTTCCAGATGCTGCTCATCAACCTCGAACCGCACGGTTGGTTTGCGACGAATCGATTTGGCTCTTGCTTCGTCGATGGCGCCTGTGTGGCGCAAGATTCTTAGCGCACGTTGCGTACGCTGGACAGAACAGAGAGCCGTTGAAGCTGTCAGCACCGCCAACAATACGAAGAAGACTGGATGGACAAATGGAGCGTCCAGCCCGACGGCGGCGGTAACCGAGCTGAGTACGGGATTCTGGGCAGCCCATAATTCATAAGCAGCACGATCCAGATCGCGCTGGGGAAATATCGAGCCTATGACAAGATAGATACAGATGACCGCGATGAGCCAGGCTGCAAACTTCGGGGAGCGCAGCAGCTTGGTCAAGCGGCGACCACTAGCCACCGGCAAGGTCATGACTCTACTCGACCTCGCCCTTGGGAGTGACATAAACCCTGTCGACCAGCCAGACGCCCCTCTGCGCGTCTCGCACAACGGTGTACCGGTTCGCGAAGGTAGCAGTCAGCTCCTCGCTGATATACTCCCCATCCGGGCCAAAATAACGGTAGACCCATTCCTCATTCGTATCAACGCTCTTTGTCGTCTCACTGCCTGACACTTGAGTAATATCAAATACCGTCAACTGCTGGTCGATGCCACGACCTTCGGCGAGATTCTTCTGTGCATAGGCATCTACCCGGACAAACTCCCAGGAAGTCATATAGTCCCAAGCCGCCTGCGGATTTTTAGTTCTGTAAGCGTATGATATCCAGTCGAGATATGTGCGAACAGCTTTCTCGGGCGTCGAAAGATCGGTGTTTTCCGGTGGCGTGAACTGTGCGGTAGGAGTCTCTTCGGATGCGCCATCTTCAGTCGCCGACTCCCCGGCAGCGGACCCTCCGTCTCCACCTGTCGCCGCACAGCCAAGCAGAGCTATGGAGCTCAAAAACGCCATGGAGATCAGCAGTATCAAAATTATATTGCGGGTTGTGGCCAGCAACGGGCACCATCCTTCTCGTTAGTGGTCATCAAGCCATCGGTCTGACTATGGCGACTCAGGCGTCATGGCAGTTCAAGCATAAGCTGTTGCCAGTTTCGATAAGCAGCCTAGGGGTCGCCGATTCGTGTGGAAACACCTGAAACCTTGGGTTGTCTGTTGCCACTGCGCCATCGGCGGCGGTAACCCGAAACTCCTCATTGAAACCACCCAGGGTGGAGATCTGCTGGCGCCTGGCCGGGTCGTTTCCTACCGAACGCGCGTCCTCATGGCACTGCTGACAAATGGGGGGCTGCCGTGGCGGGGTGGCGGTTGCCGTAGGCATCACATATCCCCGGTTCGAGCCGCCCAAGGATCCCCACTCTACCGATGTGGTATTGGCGGAGCGGACGCGAACGATCCTGTCGTAGTGGACTCCGATAGTTTGGGTTGACACCGGATGATTGACTACCCCTGCCGAGCCGGACATCCTGCCCACATGGCAAGCACCGCACCACTCGGAACCATAAACATCAACGGATTGAGTCGCCGTGGTTGGTCGTCTCTTGAGAAGCCGGTCGGTCTTCACGACATCCGCGGGATGCGTTGCGGGAAAAGCCTGGGGTGTGGAAATGCGAACACGGTCTCCAGTGAACGGTTGGACTGTATCGGTTCCATGTGGACTGTGACAATCGCTGCATGTAAGCAAGCCGCCACTGGCAAGAAAGGTCTTTGTTTCCGCCCCTCCGGTAAGGGCGCCACCGGGTACAGAATTAGTAAACTCTATCCTATGAGCGGACGACACCTCGAGCCCTCTCGCCACGAGGGTTCCGTATACGCCTCTACCGCCGGTCCCATCATGGCATGTCATACAAGTGTCGCGAATCGTAGCGGCCGACAGCAGCATAATGCTGCCAAATGGCGCACCGTGTATAGTATGGCATGTCTGGCACTTCTGCGTTCCGGTCGAGTATCCCCCGTGCGGTCCTTTTCTCGGCCTTATCGCCTGCACGGTTCCGGTCGTCTCAGTTTCATCCAATCCGTGACACTCAGAGCAAGTCCTGCCTGTGGGGGGAATCGTCTCGTCGTAAGCGAGCGCAGGGGTAGAGAAGATCACCATGGACAATGCGCACAGTAGTGTGAGTCTTGCCGCTCTGATCCCCAAAGTCAACTGAACCGCCAATCACAAACAAATGCGGACGAAGATGCCCTGCACCAGCTCCATGACACTGATCAAATGTTACCTGAATGAACCTTCATGAGCAACCACGCAGCTATCTGCCTGCGATTTCCACTACCTGCACCCTGTTGTTGCCTCTGTCGGCAATCAGAACTCTCTCACCGAGCGCATCTATTGCGTCAGGAAAATTAAACTGCCCGGGGTTGACACCGCGCTCGCCGAGCCTGTTTATCACATTGCCTGTGCGATCAAGCTCGACTATCTCAAACTCAAACGTGTCTACCACCAGAATAGAACCGTCGTCGGTAATCGCCACGTCTCTTGGTAATCCGAACTCATTATCAACGCGCTCATCCAGCTCGACGATGGGTTCGCCTGTGACCCATTGCGGCCCTCCATCGCTTGCAAGTGCCTGAACGCGATTGTTGTTAGAGTCCGCAACAACTATCATGCCGTCTCTGGTTACCCCTAGTCCGTTGGGGCGATCCAACTCACCCAATCCGGTTCCGGGTCGGCCGAATTGACGCACGAACTCACCTTCTGTCGTGAACACAACGACCTGGTAAGCGTCTGTCGCGTAGACCAGTCCGCCCATCACTTCGACGCCGGTAACCGCTATGCCGGTACCTCCATATCCGGATCCGCCCCTTCCCACACGCACAAGCGGGTCAGGGAAGCGTCGCAAAAATTTGCCCTTCGAGTCGAATACCTGGATCTGGTCGTTCTTGAAATCAGCAACGTAAACTTCGCCGTTCTCGGCAACATCTATGCCTGTCGGCATGTTCATCAAGCCAGGCTCCCAGGTCGCCATCACACCCGGAGCCGGTTTGGCCACACCAAAACCGCCGAACTCAAAGAGGAACCTTCCGTTTTCGTCAAAAACGCAAACCCTGTTGTTACCGGTGTCCGCGACATAGATAGTGCCGTCGGGAGCGAACGCCACCCCTTGGGGTTTAGAGAACTCGGGGTTATCGCCTGTCCCTGGACCATCGATGGTCAGCACCGGAACGATTCCTTTTTGAGGAACGGGCGCCAGATCAACTTCATCTGCATTCATCGCCAAAACGATATAGGCAACCAGTGCCATCAACACCAAAGCCAACACCAGGGCAAGTATGGAGAAGACCTGCCGAGAACCGCTCGGCTCACCAGGACCCTTCACTCGATCACTACGCCCAGCCGGTCCAGTGCTTCTCTAGCCTCAGGCATATCTGGAAAATATTTTAGGGCCAACCGGTAGCGCTCCTCCGCGAGATCTCCTTCGCCAAGATTCTCATAGGCCAGGCCCATCAGATACTGCAGATCTGCAGAGGCTTCATTCTCCTCTACAACCGGCCTTAAGGTATAAATCAGCGATCGGTACTTGCCTTGCTCGGCGTAGAGCTCCCCTAGCGCCTTTGCCGCCAGTGCATGCTCACGATCTCGCTCGAGGACATCCCATAATGCGACCTCCGCCTGGCTGTATCTACCCTGCTCCAGCAGAACAATTCCCCTGTTGTAAAGGGCGGCAGTATCCTGGGGCCGCAAATTCAATACCTGATCGTAAAGTCGGAGTGCTTCCCGAAAACGACCTGCTCTCTGATAAGCGTGCCCCAAAGCAAGAAGTGACTCTATGTCATCCGGATTGCGTTCGACCGCCTCTTTATTGCTAGCAATCTCCTTATCTATTGCGGTGGGTTGCGAGGACGGAGAAAGAAGGTCGTTGATGATATAACCCGCGGACCCCACGACTCCGAGCAGCAGCACAACAACGGTTACCGCCAACCAGGCCGGAACTCGGCTTCCATCCTTCAAGTCATAACCGAAACCAGTCACTACAAAGACTCCTCACGTAAATGGTAAGAGAGAATCTGCAACTCTGCTGCCACATCGGCCTGACGCACACGTACACCCTCGGGAAGGTCAAGCCGCACCGGCGCAAAGTTGAGAATCGCCCTGATTCCCGCGGCAACAACATCACGAGCCACTCTTTCGGCTTGGTTGACCGGTACTGTCAAGATCGCAATCTCGATCTCGCGCTCCCTGGCGATATCCGCAAGTCTTTCTAACGGCTCCACCTGTAACCCCCCGGGCAAGGCTGTCCCGATCTTTTCGGGGTCTATATCCAGAATCGCGCGGACCAAAAAGCCTCGGTCCTGCAAACCGCCGTAGCCTTGCAGCGCGGCACCGAGCCGCCCATGGCCGATAATCACCACATTTCGAGTAGCCTGAAGTCCAAGCCATCGTGTGAGATGGGCGATAAGCCCATTCACCTCGTACCCAAGTCCGCGGATACCAAATTCGCCGAGATACGACAGATCCTTGCGAACCTGCGCAGCGTTCGTGCCCGCCACTTCGGCTATCTTGACGGAGTTGGCGATATCCAACCGCTGTGATTGGAGCTGCACAAGGCAGCGCAAGTACAAAGGGAGCCTCTGAACTGTTGCCGGAGGGATGCTGGGTTGCTGTGGTGACATTCTATCTCTCCGTTTCAGATAACTCTCTCAATTTGAAGTTGCGGCTGCAGCTGACTCGACTCTGGCCAGGAAATCAGCGGCTGTCGGAAAATCAGGCTGAACAAGCAGGACCTGAGTCAAAGCCTTACGCGCCGACACAAGATCACCTCTGCTTTCCGCGATGACTGCATGGAAGAAGTGGGCTTGCGAGAAGTTGGGGTCCATCGAAGCCGCAAAACTTATCTCATCGTAAGCGGCCTGCACGTCACCTGTTGCATAGAGTGCTCTGGCCAACTGAAGCCGTAGTGCGGGGCCATAGATGAAGTGTCTTTCATCGACTCCCTTTCTGCCCCAATATATAGCGCTTTCAAAGTGTCTGCGATCAAGAAACTCGCCGCCAGCCACATACAGGTTTGTAAGAAATACGTAGTTATCAAACTCCCAAGGTGAGAACTCTATCGCATCGAGCATGGCTCGTTCGGTGGTACGGAACTGCTGCTCTGCCTGCGCACGAACGGCAAGCGCCTCGGGGCTATCGTCCCCTGCCTGTAGTGCAGGCAAATAGGTGACAAAGATATCGAGATGCGCCATTGCAAGCTCGGTGCGGTATTGGTCGTTGAAGGGGTTGAGTCTTACCGCTGCCTCAGCGTAACGCACTCTATCAAAACCCTGAGACATCACACTGGCCCTGAGGTGATAATTATCGGCAATCACATGAGTGAAGTTGAAGATTAAAAGCGCCGCTGCCAGAACCGTTGCGGCAACTGCGCCCACCAGCGCCCCCGACTGAGGTTTTACCTCGACAAAGCGAGCGGTTGGCGCCATCAGTGCCGCCATAAACACCCACATGAAAACTGCGGTGCCAGTTACCGCCAATCCAAAGTTCATGTGAGTCAGATAGCCAGCACACCCCGCCCACATGCCCGCCAAGATAAGCTTGTCTCCAACGGAGCCGCTGGTGCGTTTGAATATGAACGAGGCCGTAGCGATCGCGACAAAAATAAAGAGCCCGTAGAGCAACAAAAACCCTGGAATCCCAAGAGCCGAAGCCATCTGCAGGGGATAGTTATGAGCGTTATCAGCAACCGATAGGTAGCCGGCATCCGCGACATACTCAAGCGGCTTATATCTCGGGAAGTGGAGACGAAATGTATCAGCTCCATACCCTAAAATCGGCCGTTCCTGTATGGCTGTTAGCGCAGCTTGCCATATTTGGAACCGAGTCTCGGCGCTTCCGGCGTCAAACTCGAATATGGACTTGAGCCTCAGCCATACGTTCATCACGGGATTTTCTGAACGCAGGCTCAGCGAGACAAGTGCCGCGACCAATATACCAATAGCTCCAGCAAATATACCGTCGGTGCGCTTGAGTTTGACCTTCTGGGTGATCGCAACTGCAATTATTATCAACAGCGCAACAGAGCCGCCGATCCACGCACCTCTAGTGAAAGCGGCTATCCAGCACCAAACCGCGATCAGAAAACCGGCCCACCATACCGCTCTCCAGCCCGGACGATTCTCACTAAGCGCAAGTCCCAGTGAAACCGCCAGCGAAAACACGATAAATCCGCCGAGAAGATCGGGGTTGCCAAACGTCGAGAACGCACGGTTTGCCTCGAAAGGAAGCTGTCCCCACCTATTCGGGTCCATCCCCAGGCTTTGCAGAACCCCGTAGCCGTTGACGCCTACCGCCGAGAAGAAGAATGTCTTGGCAAGCGCCCTTATCCTTGCTGTCCTATCGAGCAGCTGCGTGGCCAGGAAAAACACACCGCCGTACGTGATAAACGACATTAGCCCCTCATAGCGGCGGTACTTCCCGAAAAATGCCGTCTCTGGATGGATCGAGGTCAATGTTGTCAAAAACACCCACCCTAGGAACACGAGAATCAGATAATCCGCCTTGGTTCTGCGGATTTTTCCTCCATAAAAAAGTATGTGCCAAGCCCATGCGGCTAATCCAACAAGCAAACATGCCCGCATGACAAACACCTTGACGAGGTCAAACTGATCGAAAGTAAACGGTATGCTAATCCCTAGCCAAGTCCAGTTGCTTGTCGCGAGCGGTACACAAAAGACAAGTGCCAGCAGGGCGTACCAGGCAACCTTTTGTGGTGTGGTCATGCCACCCAGCGTCGACGCGCTCAACATGAGACTTGCGTCTGGTTGATTACTTGACACTCCTTGGGATTTGCCGCGGGCGGTTTTCGGTTCCACGCCTGCTACGTTTTTCCTGCGCTTTCCCACTTCTGCTAGCTCCTATCTTGCGCCGCGACCGGTCAAGATCACGCGCACGGTTTCAACTAAAATCTGGATGTCCATCGACAAATCATGATGATACATGTAAATGAGATCGTATTTTAGCTTGCGTTCGGTGGTTGTCGCATATCCACCGCTTACCTGCGCTAATCCTGTAACTCCTGGCGCGACCTTGAAGCGCTCGCGATAACCAGGTATCTCTTCGACATACCTCCTTACAAAGAACGGGCGCTCCGGCCGAGGGCCCACAAAGCTCATATGCCCAAGCAAAATATTGATAAGCTGCGGCAGTTCGTCGATCCGGTAGGTGCGCAAGATCCTGCCCAGGGGTGTTACCCGGGCATCGCACTCGGCCGCGAGCACCGGCCCGGTGGTACTCTCGGCCTCCCGAACCATCGTGCGAAACTTGTATAGGCGAAACTCCCGCATATCCTTGCCCGTACGCCTCTGCGAATACAATATCGGCCAACCCATCGTAACAAGGATCGCCAGGGCCGTGATCGCCAGCAGCGGAAGGAGCACTAGCAGCAAGAGCAAGGCGCCGATAACATCGACAGCTCGCTTGACAAACAAAACCCACCTCGGCGGTGAGCTTCGGGTGATCTCCATCAACGGGATATCTGCCACGAGGCCGTCAACGGTGCCTATGAATATCTCGTAGAGCTCCGGCACCACATCCACGCGCACATTAATTTCATCAGCAAGGGCTAGTCTTTCAATAAGATCGCGCAGGGCCACGGGTGAAACCACGATCACGCGATCCACGCTTTCCCTCTGCACGATCTCAGCGATTTCATCAAGGCGGCCCAGCACCGCAAACTCTTTGCCGACAGGCGCTCCTGCCGAGGAGCCTGTGTTCGCACTTTGCGCATGCACTGGTGCCGAAGCACCATTTGCGCTTGTCTCCAGCAGCCCCACAACCTGATAGCCCCACCGACCCCTTTCCTCCAGCTCGGAAGCTAGCTCTAGCGCCAAGTCACCGGTACCAACGATAACTATCCGCTGCTGCGGCCACGTTATCGTGCTCACCTGAAGGAAGAGAATTCGCCACCCGATGAGCAGGATCCCGATCACCAGCCAACTGATCAGGATCACAAGACGCGAAAAAGAGAAGAACTCGGGGCCGGCAAAGAAGAGAAGTGCTGCCGTAAGGGCAGTCCCGAGCGTCGCGGCCGCAAAGACAGCGCGCACAACCGCCCAGGGATACTCTGTCCGCTCGGGCTCATAGAGTCCGTATATATATCCGCACCCCAGGTACAACAGCGTAATGAAGGGTGCCAGCACGATAAATGGCTCGAAGTTGAACGCAGGCAGCGTGCCACCGAACCTCAAGAAGAACGAGGCGACGATTCCGACGTTGATGAGCAATGCATCAAGCAGCAGCGAGAGAACTATGAAGTGCCCACGCTTCACCTTCGCTGACCCTCTATCGCTTCCCGGTATACCGAAACAGTCTGTGTCACCATGCGCTCGATCGAAAACTCGGCGTTCGCGCGACTCCTGGCCTGCTCGCCCAGTCGGCGCCTGAGGTCATCATCTGAAAGAAGCGTGCCGAGAGCTCTCGCCAAGGCGCTGGAGTCGCCCGGGGGCACAACGAGACCCGTGACGCCGTCGGCGTTGACGAAAGGCACCCCGGTCGTCAGGTCGGTCGAGACAACGGGCAGCCCGGAAGCGTGCGCCTCCACCTGCACCAGACCGAAAGCCTCTGAGCGCGCCACGCTCGGCAGGCAAAAAACGTCGCTGGCATGATACCAGGCGGTCAGGTCCTCATCTGAAACTGGCGGCTCGAAAAACACGCGGCTCGCAATGCCTTGCGAATGCGCCTGCTCCCTCAACTCGCTTTCAAGGGGTCCTTTGCCGATAATGACAAGATCGGCGTCAACATCGCTCATTGCCCGCAGCAACACATCAACACCCTTGTAGTACACGAGGCGCCCCACAAACAACACTACCTTGCGATGCGAGTGCCTCGCCTTTAGTCGCGCCGCTCGCTCAAGCAGTTCTTGCGTGGCCGCGAAACGTTCGACATGCAGGCCGAAGGGCACCACGCGGCATTTCTCGGCCCTTGGAGCCAAAAATTCCGAATGCTCGACCATATTGGGGGAGCTGGCGATTATCAGATCGACTCGGTCCAGCACCTTTTCGAGCAAGGGCTTGTACAACGCAAGCGAGGTCTTCTGCCTGACGATGTCGCTGTGGTAGGTCATCACTGCCGGCACACGAGCGTTCATCGACAGCCAGGAAATTTCACCCCAGGGATAAGGAAAGTGCAGGTGCAGCACGTCCGAGGCCTCAGGCCCCGAGAGAAGAAATCGCAGTTGCTGACGCATACCAAGCGCTATTGGAGTCGAGGCATACTGCGCGAATCGCGACATTCGCATCACTTCGACACCGCCAAGCATCTCCCGAACGCTACCTGGTCCATCGTTGGCGACAAGCGCGCTAACCTTGGCACCTTCACGCTCGACCAGGCCTTCAGCCAGGTCACGAACGTGAAACTCGATACCGCCGAGGTGTGGAGGGTAGTACTTGTTGAGCATCGTCACCCGCATCAGTTTCGCCTTATGCCCCTCTCGCAAACGCCGAACCCGCCGCCAGCAAGTCATCGACCACTCCCATTGTTGGAGCTTCGGCATAGACTCTCACCAAGGGCTCGGTTCCGCTGGTTCGCAACAAGAGCCAGGCATCATCGGCAAGCTCGAACTTCACGCCGTCGATGTGCGATACGCGAAGCACATCCACGCCGGCGATCTGAGAAGGGCGCAGGTCGGGAATGGCAGAGACGAAGGTTTCCATCTGCCTCGGCTCCAGCGTGAGATCGACACGCGAGTACTCCATGGGGCCGGTCATTGCGAGAAGATCGGATACCAACTCGCCTAAGGTACGACCGCGTTTGGCCATCATCTCGGTGAGAAGCAGCGCCATCAGCAGACCATCGCGCTCCCGAACGTGGTGAGGTACGCCGATGCCGCCCGACTCCTCGCCGCCGACCAGCACATCGCCGGATAGCATCTCTTCGTAGATCCACTTGAAGCCCACAGGCGTAGTGGTGACCTCCAGGCCGAGGAGCGCGCCTACCCTGTCCACGAGCACAGATGTCGAAAGGGTCTTGACTATGCGCCCCGTAAGGCCTTTCTCTTGCGCCAGGTGCTGAGCGATAAGACAGATGATCCTATGGGGGTTCACAAACCCACCATGCTCATCAACAGCGCCGATGCGGTCAGCGTCGCCGTCGGTCACAAAGCCGGCGTCGAGGCGCTCTGTGCGTACAAGTCGTCGAGCCTCATCGATATGGGGAGGAATCGGCTCCGGATGCAGCCCCGCAAAGCCCGGGTTCCGCTCACCGTGAATCTCGATCACCTCGACGCCGAGCATGCCCAACACCTGGGCGAGATAGCCCTGACCCGCGCCGTAAAGCGGATCAACCGCAACCCTCAAGCCAGCGCCCCGCACAGCCTCGGCGTCGACAAGCCGATAAAGCGCCTGCAGATACCTGCTCGCAATGTCGACGAGGCCGTACGTCCCTCGTGCTTCAGGCGGCTGATCGCGCAGGTGAGCCTCTATGCGCTCGGTAAAAGCAACCGGTGAAGCGCCCCCGTCGGCCATACGCACCTTCACGCCGAGATACGCTGCCGGATTGTGGCTTGCCGTAAGCATCACCCCTCCGACTGCCTCATTGTCATGGGCAATCGCCCAACACAGCGCAGGTGTGGGGACGTATCGATCTGAAAGCGCGACTTTCAACCCATGCGCCGCTAATACCTCGGCCGCCGCTCGCGCGAAAGCCCCCGCCTCGAAGCGGGTATCGTACCCGACGACGATCAAACCACCAGGGTTATCATGTGCAAACACCCGCCCGATGGCATCGGCGACGCGTCGGAGGTTATCGAAAGTGAAGTCCTCGGCGATCTTCGCACGCCATCCGTCCGTCCCGAACTTTATTGCGCTCACACCGCTCATATTTCGTATACCATCCCTTTGCACGACAACAGCCAATACACCAACTACATTTTGCCTGAACAAAGCGAAATAGCAGAGAGATTTTCAGACAAGGTCACTGCAACGTTACCGAGACCGAATGCACGACACTCTCTTCGACCGCACTCTTTCCCCCAAAAACCGCAATCCGTTTTATATCGGCGGAAAAGATCTCGAGTGTCCCGCGCACGGCGTCCGGAAGCGCTTCTGCCCTGGTCAACAGCAGCACTCCACCCCTCGCGCCCATACCAGCGCCGCCGGAAAGAGCGTCCGGGAACCGCGCTCCTGTCGCAAGTCCCACATTCTCAAAGCCGAGAATCGATTCTCTGTGCGCCCACTTGGCGAACTCGGCTGACGTGACATACCGGTCAGGCCCCCCCACACGGGTTACCGTGTTGAGCCCGAGAGTTCTGATCTTACCCGCTACACCATCGCTAACCGCGCCGGAGCCGCCAACCACGATAGCCCTTGAGAATCCTTGACTGGTTATTGCCTCTGAAGTCGCGGAAGGTATAGCGCTAGGCATGACAAGCAGTATCGGTATTTTACTTGCCCAGGCCGCCGAGGAAGCCGAAACAGCGTCAGCAAAATCATCGCCACGCACTATGAATACCGTCTCCGGATAGGCTACGTTTCCGCGTATTGCGACAGTTTTGGCGGACACTTGAGCCGCAGTCGCAAAACGATCCCTGCCTCCTATACGCGTCACCGAGAGTCCGGTGGCCCTTAATTCGTCCAAGACGGTATCGTGCACCGCCCCCTTGCCGCCAATTACAAACACGTGCTTGGCATCGAGCCTTTTTATCTCTTCAACGGTCCCGGTTGGAAGCCTACTAGGCAACGTGAGTATTACCGGTGCGTTTAGCGCCCCTGCCAGAGAAGAGGCGGCAAGCGCGTCCGGGAAAGACTCTCCTGTGGATATCACCACAGTCGCTGCCTGGGAGAACATCCTCCTAGAGACTGCAAGCGCGGTCTGATAGCGATTGGGGCCGTCGATTCGTGTTATCTCAGCAGGCACTTTTGCTGGTGGGGTGATCTTGACTGTAGCAGAGGCTGTCGCCTCCGTGTTGCCCGCCCGGTCGATCGAGTACCACTGCACAAGCGTCTCGCCTTGCGCATCGATCGTAATCGTCTGGCCGGGAAGATAAGGGGCGAGAGCCGCGTCACCGACTCTGTAGAAGGTCGAGGCTACCCCGCTTACCG
Organism: Actinomycetota bacterium; assembly: GCA_018334075.1. Classification (NCBI taxonomy): domain Bacteria; kingdom Bacillati; phylum Actinomycetota; species Actinomycetota bacterium. Next base: position 21,749 of record JAGXSC010000034.1, on the reverse strand, counting down.
CATCTGTCGCCGTAAGTGAGATGGAGACAGAGTGAGCGACCGGGCCCTCAGGGATGCCATGCGCGGTTGTAGCAGGAGGCGTCCAATCGACCGTGATTGTGTCGGAAAGCGACAGTATGTTACCCGCCGCGTCACGGTATTGAGCATGCACCTCTCTAACGCCCTCACCCGGAAGTAGGAGGGATTGCGAAGGCCAGAGCGGACCCCACTCGAACCCGAAGCCGGCGTTAAAACGCACCTCGTTTGCGCCTGTAATCGTGGAGCTGGCGACAACGGTGGACGTGGTAGCAAACTGCGCGCCCCCGTTCAAGACGAATGTCCCGGTCGGAGGTGTCTTGTCGATGCGCACCCGCTGGATATTTACGGCTTCCGTGTTGCCCACCCGGTCAATCGACCAAAATCGAACGAACCCTTCGAAATCGTAGTCGATCGTAAAAGGTTGAGTGTACGCCATCTCCGAACCGGAGCCGATCCTGTAGAAGGTCGTAGCGACGCCGGAGACGGCATCCTCGGCGGAAAGCGTGATAGTCGCATCCCGATTGGTCAACATTCCTGGAATCCCGCTCGCCGTCGTGACGGGAGGTGTAGCATCATGCGCAAACAAGTGCAGCCGGTGGTTGTCACGCTCAGGCACAAGCAGCATCCCATCGGGCAGCACCGTAGGTCGCATCGGCCGTCTCACCTGGCCAGGCCCGGCGCCTGCCGAGCCGATCGTGCTCTCCCAGATGCCAGCCGAGGAAAATCGTTGTACCCGTCCATTCGCGCCATCGCTTACATAAACATGTCCAGCCGGGCTTATCGCCAGACCCATCGGAAGACGGAACTGGCCGGCTGATTCTCCAAGTCCGCCAAAGGACGTAACAAGTGCGCCAGTGGGCTCCAGCACGAAAACTCTGGCAGCGTCGCGGTCGACAACCCACAAACGCCCCGCGGCATCGACCTCAACGTCCACCGGCGAGCTGAGGCCGGCCGTAGAGCCAGTAAACGTCTGTATCGTCCGCAATACCGTGCCTTGCTGCGAAAACTCCCTCAGACGCGCTCCGCCGGTATCCGCGACCCATATATCGCCATCGGCGTCTATGGCAACACCTTGAGGCGCGCTTAGCTGTCCTGCTCCGATAGCGCCGAGAAACGCGCCCTCAGCGGAAAATCTCGCCACCGGGGAGGCCGCCCCCGAGTCTGCCACCCACACATCCCCGTTCGCGGCGATCGCGATATCAGCGGGACTTGAGTTGATGCCGGAGCCGCCAAAGTGACTTAGATAGGTTCTGTCGGCATTGAAGACTTGAATACGATTGTTTCCCGTGTCCGCGACGTAGATAAGACCGCCAGGTCCTACTTTCGCCGAGGACGGCGCACTTAGTTCCCCTGGCGCCGATCCAGCGCCGGACCATATCTCCGTACTTTGCCATGCTGGGTCAAGTAGCTGTATGCGATTGTTTCCGGAATCCACGACGTAAGTGCCACCGCCGGGCCTTGCCACGATGGCTCCCGGCATCCGGTATTGCCCGGCGCCGTCACCCGTCTCCCCCCACTGCACAGGCGATGAGCCGCTTTTCGTGGAACGCTCCAGGTGCCTTACTGGACCGCTAAGTGGTGGATTCCGCATCCCGCCCCTATCTGAGACGAGTATGAGATCCGGGCCCGCCACCGCGATCCCGAACGGGCTTCCGTAGCGCGAAAAAGTTCCCGTGCTTATCTCCATCCAGCCCCACTGTGCGACATACGCGCCGCCAAGGGTGAATTTTTGTATCCGCTGATTATTGGTATCGGCAACATACAGATGGGCGTCATCCACCGCCAAGCCATGCGGGGAACTAAACTGGCCGTTACCTATGCCGGGTCCTCCAATAATCGTGATCAGTTGACCTGTGGATGAAAACTTCAGAATCCGGTGATTCATGGTATCGCTGACGTACACGGCACCAAAAGAGTCGACAGCCATACCGGTTGGAAAGAACATTGGTGAAGCGCCTGCGCTTGTCCACTGGCCCAATACCGTTCCAGTAGTGTCAAATATCTGCACCCTGTTATTACCGGAATCGGCAACAAAGACGCGGCCATCCGCCGAAGCAGCTACCCCTGAAGGGAACTCAAAACGCCCCGGCTCACTGCCCCTTGATCCCCAGACCTCAAGTACCTGACCCGAAGGCGAAAGCTTCTTGATCCTGTGATTCTGAGTGTCAGCCACATATATGTTGCCGAGAGAATCTACGCTTGCGGATAGCGGGTCGGCAAAACCGCCATAGGGCCTTGGTCCCATCCAGACCGAGTAGTAAGCGCCCGGCAGCGAGGCCATCGAGTGGTGAGGGGTGGCCAGAGATTGAATGGCAAACAAAAGGAGCAGCACCAAAACTGCCCCCGTGCGACGCCTAAAACAGAACCTCACACTATCCATATAATCTCTCAGCGTCGAGCGCTTGAAACATCAAATTCGACTACCGGCGTACCTACGACGCGAACCGTTGTGTCCGATATCGCTACGTGAATGGCGTCTTCCTCGGAGTTTTCGATCATCTCGGCGGTGATCTTTACGGGAACGTCGATTCTCTTTCCGTTCCTCCCATCAGGAAACACCTGTAGCATGAGCCGCTCGCCGACAGGTATCCTGGCCAGCGTGCCGGTCTGACTCGCGGCCCTGGAATTATCTGGGCGCCACTCGGAAGACGCCAACACCAGCTCAAGGCGTGAAGGAGGGCTCGCGTCTGTGTCGTTCCACCATATCAAGCGAACTGTGTTCACATTCGCATTGGGAGCGGTCGGCGTGGCTGGCGTACCGGGCTGAGCAGCGCCACCATTACCTGCGGGAGCGCCTGGTGCCTGGGGGTCCGCAGCGTCAGCGGGCGCACCGGCATCATCAGCGGGGCCGTCCCCGTCAGTAATAGCCCGTCCATCGGATTCTCCGGAAACACGCACCAGTCTGGCGCCGTCTTCAGGCGCACCGCCGAGCTCAGAGAGCTCTGAAATCCATCGCGAGGGGTCTGGGCCAACGCTTATGGTGAGAATCCCAAAAACCAGCCCTGCGGTTGCAAGAAGCGCAAGTCCCACACGGACAGGAATCGAACCAAGAACGTGTCGCATTCTCACCGGTTCCTCTCAAATATCGAGACAAAAGCCTACGAACATATTAATGTATTATCGGCTGAAATTAGATTATGAGTGATAAATCACACACTAATTACTCATATGATAGCATGCCAGGTGCCTTTACGCGGCGAGGAGAGCACAGAATGGAAGATACGATAGATCGTTCGCTGCACGCCTTGGCCTATCCGGCCGACAACATCCAGGAAACGCTTGTGGTTGTATTGGTCGTGGTGGCCTTAGGGCTGCTTTTGGCTGTGATCCTCATGGCCCTCGCGTCACCCGGAGCAAGCAGGAGTGAAAGCGATCTCGGCAGGGACGACGCTGACTAGTAGCTGATTCCCACACCGGCGGTTCCGGTGCCGTCCCTATGACACCTCAGGCATATGCCATCCTGGGTAGGGATACTTGCCGGCATCGTCACGCCCGCGGCAGAGGTCGCGGACTCGAGAAACCTCACGCCGGCGGTCATGTGCGGCCAGCCTCCAGGAACTCCATAATCGCTTGAATGGCAAGACATACAGTAGGTCGAGTCGCGCCATGCCACTCTTCCCGTGAAACTGGCAGCCGGATTTGCATAATTAGCTCGGGCTGGACCCATTATGTGTGTTCCCATGTCATATTCGGTAGCAAAAAATGATGTGCCCGGTGGCAGGTTAAAGTGACAGCCCGCACACCATCTGGTGAGCGCCATTTCCCTGGAATCGGCCGCCAGCGGCGCCCCAGCCGCCGGATCGTAGATCACCCAGTTTATAAGCAGGCTCTGCGTCAATGAGGCGTTTTGAGTCATGCGATTCTGAGCAGCATGCACTTGGTGGCACATCGTGCAGGTAACCCCTTGCTCAACGCCGCCAGCTATCCAAGTGTTATGAGCGTTCGGCAGATTTGTGCCGGAGTAATTGTTGATGTCTCCGCCATAAACTTGCGTATAGCCCGAGCCAGACCTGAGATGGCAGTAGGCGCATGAGTCACGCACGCTGGTCGGGAGAAGCAACTCGCTCCCCAAAACTGTGCTTGCGGCATGAACCGAATGGCAGACACGACACTTTGCGGTGGCGGTACTGTACCCACCGTGAGGAGAGGTTTGCCCTACGTTGCCTGGCAATGTGGAAACTACTGACCAGTCATACCAACCGGGGGTACTTCCGAAGCCTTGCCAGGTGGGAGTGAACGTAGCCATCGCCGAGGAGGCTGCGCCCAGGAATAGCGACGCACATACGATGCCTGTGAGCAACGCCTTGCGCGCTATGGAAAAATCAATACCCAATATCCCCACCAATCCGACCCGGCGAAGACCGACCTTTGAGCTAAGCGTTTCGACCCGCCGTTAAGTAATCTTACAGTAAATTGCTGGCAAAGCAAACAGCGTCTTTTTTTCTCGCGCTAAGTATCAAATCAAAGATCAGCGTCCTGAATCCGTAGTAGCCTAGCCACCCTGAACCACTGCATCAGGGCCACAAGCAGCACCAAGATGAGCGCCAGCATCGTTGGAACGACCCACCTGGCGGTCGAGTCAGCCAAGCGCCGAACACCTGCGGTCAGATCGTCTCCCGAACCTGGAAGTCGAACGATCTGCACTCTGTTGTTATCGGTGTCGGCAACAGCGAACCAGTCACGCTGCGGATCGTACTCCACCGACGAAGGATGGATAAAGGTGCTCTCCTGTTGGCCGAAATCTCCATGCACCGACAGTATCTCCCCGCTTTCAGGGTCGAGCACCACCAGCTGGAAGAGAAATGCGTCCACAACGACGAGTCGTCCCGCACCATCCACAACCAAATCCTGCGGCAGATCCCACGCAAAACTAGCGGGCTCGGCAGTCGGGGTCGCCATCGGCGATCGTGGCTCTGCGCGCTGGGGACGGGCCCACAACAAGTTTCCGGCTCTGTCGAACGCCTGAATGCGGCGGTTGAACGCATCCGCGATAAAGATGGTATCCCTGAAGACCTCGATGCCGATGTAGGCATCGATCTGACCGGGGTTGGGGCCACGGGTCCCAAACTGCCCTGTTTTTGCGCCGACCTCTGAGTATATATTGACCGTTCCCTCGCCCAACACGTAGACACTGCCGGCGGATACCGCTATGCCGCGTGGCATGTAATCGACACGCCACTCCCTAAGAAATTCGCCATCACTGCCAAAGGCAACGATCTTCCGATCCTGACTGTCAGCGATAAAAAGTTCACCATTACGATTGACATCTATCGCCTCAGGCTGCGCAAAGCCGCCCTGGCCGGGCTGCAGATCACCTCCGCTCAACACACGCTCGAACCGACCATATGGCGAAAAAACCATTATCCTGGCGCCAGCAGGTTCAGCTGCGTAAATCCTGCCATCAGGATCGATGGCGACAGAATAAGGATGCCGAAGCTGCTCTTCCGCCGCCGGTCCAAAGCCGTACAGTGATCGAACCCACTGCATGCCCGCCCTATCGGGCCGCAGCTCCACCGGAGGGGCTTGCAAGCGCGTAAAGACCACAGCAAGAAATGCCAAAACGCCGATTAGCACAACTATAGCGGCGCCAAAAAATACTCTCGGGATCATCGGTGACACGCGGCGCACTACTGGTTGCCCCCTTCCAGGCGCTCTAAGCCCTCACGAGCACCTTGATAGTCCGGAACGAAGCGTAGCGCCGTGCGGTAAGCCTCAGCCGCGCCGGTGGCATCGCCGGATTTTCCGAGCTGATCACCGAGAGCCACAAGGATCGTGGCATCCGATGGCAGGATTTCATTCGCTTTCGCCAGATCCTCGATAGACTTTTCCGTTTGCCCCAGCTCCCCTAGCGCGATCCCCCGGCCTTGCAGGGCACGAGCTAGCAGCGTATTTGGCGGCTCAAAAGCCACCGTGCGTCCTCTCAAGTCAACCAGCAGCTGCTCATATTCGACCTGCGCATCGCTTATAGCGGCATCGTAAAGAGGCAGGGCCTCCTGGAGAGATCCGGATAATCGCAACACCTCCGCCTCTGTCAGATCAACTATCGCTGAATCTGAGAGAGCGCGAGCACGGCGCACAATATAAAGCGCGTCATCCTTGCGGCCGGCGGTGGTGTAAGACGAGGCCAAGAGCAGATGATTAGACAGGTCGGATGGATTTGCGTCAATAGCGGCGCGATGCTTCATGATGTTGCGCTCGAGCGCGGTTCGTGGGGCATCAAGGCCCTGGGTATATAAAACAAGCGAAATAGCCGCGACCAAAACGACCACGAGCAGTCCGCCGGCCAAAGTCATCGACGCACGGTCAAAAGGCGTGGCACTGTGATTAAGACCTTGTTCCTTGCTGGAAGGCATCAAAGCTCCTGATAGGCGAATTTTCACCTGACATGATACAGCAATTCTACTGCCGAAAAATGCGTCGCGGGCCCGAGAGCATTCCCGGGCCCGCGCGAAAACTAACCCAGCGAAACCAGCTTACGGCCAAACCGCGAAGCCATTGTTGGTAACGGTGTCATGCCGATCATCGCATCCGATAGCGGCGCAGTGGAAGTCTTGCCACCCTGTCGGAGTGTACGAGCGCGCGGCGATCTCGGTGACCATCAGCGACTGATAGGCTGGCGGATCGGTCACGTACCCGATGAGCCTCGGGCGTTTCCAGGCATGTGGGGTTCGGACATGGCAGTTGACGCACCTGCCGCCAACCGCGCCCTTGTGGTCACTTCTGCCATGGACATCAGAATTGGCAGTTCCGCTGAATAGGGCTGTAACGTTATGGCACCTGGCACAAATCGGCAATCCCGCGCCGGAGATGTTCGACTGAATCAAATTTCCTGTTGTAATAAACGCGCTCGTGTAAGGCGCGGGAAAAGCCGGATGCATACGGATGCGCATCGCCGCGCCATGTGGACCCGCGGCTCCACTAAAGCTCCCATGGCAATCGTTGCAGCGAACTGTCATTGTAGTGGTTTCGCTGCGAACAGGATCCCAGTTGGAAAGCATATTAGCCACTGATGGCGTAGGCCACGTTGCAGACACTCCATCGATGGCAAGTGTGAAGCTTGTCCTCATTCCCGGCATCGAGTCGAAGACCCTGTGGCCCGACCAGGTATCGTTGAACTGTACGCCGCCTACAACCGCGGCGGTGGCGGGTGAGGCCTGCGGCAAGCCGCTCCAACCCATCCGCTGAGCGTGAATCGTCGTGGTGGTTCCACCACTTCTACGCACCACGGTTCTGTGGCAGTCGGTGCAAAGCGCCGTTCCTCGAGCCCGCGCGATCGTCGCGCTGGTGTCAGCGGCGGTCACAACCGTGGGTGTCGGAGTGTTCGAGGCCCTGCGGTGACACATCGAGCACGGTGTCGCAGCAAATGACTGGAGCCCGTCTCGGACGCCTAGCTGGGGATTGGGAGTGGCGAGCTGGTGGGCCCTATGGATATCGTCATCGTGACAGCCAGAGCACCACACAGGCTGAAATCCAGTGCCCGGCAGCACCGTTGAAGTCGTGAAAGCGGTACGGTGTATCGGCGCAAGATTGTGCGCGTCGAGGTTCACGCCCGGATGACATCCCGCGGACTGGCAGCCCAAGGCAGCTGGATGTTGTGTGGCGTTGTGACAAACAGTGCAGCCGAAATTAGGAAGCGCGCTGTGCAAGCTCGCGACGTCCGTGACATCGTGACACTCAAGGCCATTGGGATTATTCATGCAGCTGACAGCGGCCCTGGTGGTGACAACAGATGTCCCTGGCCTGTTCACGCCACGAATGAATATGTCATCAATGAAGACCTGCTCGGTGGCACTGGTATTGAAATTGGCCCGGAACCGGATGATGGTATTCGCTGAAGGCGTCAACTCTCCGGAGCGGAAGTTGGTCCATCCGTAGTTGCCCCGGATCTCCTCGAGCACGAACCAGTTGGTACCACCATTTGGTGAGTGCTCAATCAGGAAGCGGTCCTGGTCGGGGTTGGTTGAAGTCCAACTGGTTGCCTGGGTAGCGAGTCCGCTCGTCCTGTACCACACGCTGAAAGAGGCCCGCTCGTTGAAGCCGCTGAGATCTAGGGTTCTTTGGAAACTGCGATATGTTGTACTCCGGACCGTTGTGCCACCGACGATCCTTGCCGCCGAGCCGGTGCGTCCCGCGCCGGAGACGACCGTTACATTTGTCGTGTCGGAGCGGATCCACGTACCAGGCCAGGTGGTCCCGGTACCCCAAGTCTCGTTGACTGACACAGTCGGATCCAGCCTGAACCCGACAGTGCCCGTGACCAGTACTGAACTCGCATCATGCTTCACGGCCCAATTATCGTGTAGCGGACCGCCGCTGAGATTGTGGCAGACCGATCCTTGCGCACCACAGGAACGCGGCTGTGGCGTGCCGGTAGTCCACGTGGAGGTTGTCCAACGCCCGGTAAACCTGTCAACGTCGATCTCGTGACAAGCCACGCATCTATCGGCATGAGTACCAGGAACGGTCGTGAACGATCCCGCAACGGTAGTCTTGGCGTGCTCCGCACTCAAATCGGTGTTGTGACAGACTGTGCATCGCACGTTCCAGTTGGGAATGGCGTTTCCGAACCTGTCTCTGATAACCGTTCCCTGAGCACTGCCATACGCTGTGACAGTTGTGGTCGCTGCTCCAGCATGCGCTGTGGCAGCGTGCGCCGCGGCCGGGTAGTGATCCACAGTGTATGTGGTGTAGTTCCTGAGCCCTATCCGAGACGTGTCCAGGGGATTGTTGTTGTGACAATCCACGCAATTGGAGGTATTGAACCTGCCCATATTGCCGGCCATACCGGCTCCCGCATTGTGGCAATCGGCGCAGGCATGTACCAGTCCTCCGCCATACCCGGCCGACCAACGGATCTCGTCGATACGCACCGGATGAATTGTAGCCGTCGTTTGCCTTGCGCCATCAGTCAGATTTTCATGGCACCGCAAGCAGGCGCTCGTGGTGTTGTGTACGGTCATGTCATGCGTGAAGCCCTGATGGCAACCGGCGGTGGCACAACCTCCGATACTGGCGGCGGCAAGCGATGTGTCAGCCGTAGCGTGACATACATTACAACTGGTTACTCCAGGCTGACCCGTCTTGACCGCATTCGCGTGAAGAGTCGCGATGTTGTCGGCGTTCGTATGACATCCCGCAGCAGAGCACCCTAGTGCCGTCGCAGAGGCCGACATATTATGATCTGCGGCTGTAAGTGAATTGTGCAAAGCTCCGTGGCAATCGCTGCACCTGCGCTGGGGCCAATTGTTGGCTACAACAGTGGCTGAACCCAATGTGGTATCGACATGGCATCCGATACAACCCACGTTCCCGCTTGTCAGCGTGAAAGCGTGCTCTGCTCTCAGCCCCGAGGCGTGGCACGCACTGCACCGCCTGCCGGCTGTACCTACCGTAGCCGTCGCATTCATGGCGGTCGCGGTATGAGTGGTTTCGCTGTAGTGATTCGGATCTATCGGGGAGTACAAACGGCCCAACACCGTATTGGTGTGGCACGAGGTGCACCGCCCTGTAAATGCGCCGGTCAGATAGCGGGTATTGTTTGCGGTAAGAGTGTTATTGGCATGACAGCCGGCGCATGTCAAACGATGCGCCTCAAGATTCACATAGCTTGCATGGCAGGCCACGCAATCTGCGTTCGCCGGGAACCTTGCGGGAACCGCCGAGTGGGCCACTGGCATGTTGTGAGGTGTAGCGTGACATGTCGAGCACGTGCGAATCGTGGGAACCGCGAGATTCGTTGTGTGACAACTGGTGCAGCTCGCGTTTCCAGGCAGGGACGGAGCATGCATGAGATCGGCAAATCTCACATCGCCGAGAAGCGGGCTCACGCCGCCATGGCAGAAGATTCCAGCACCGCTTCCGCAGCTCGCAACGTTGATTGCCGGCACCGAGTAGTTGTGTGCCGCCGCATAGGTCGCTGGCAGATGCGGAGCACCCGCCCTGCCGCCTGCGACCGGATGGCAGGCTACGCAAGTGTTGCTCGTAGGCGGCGAGTCCGCCCAACCGGCCGGGTAATAAGGCGCAGTATGACACGAAGCGCAGGTTACAGCAGCATTTCCAGCACCACGACTGCTTGGCTTGTCGTGTTCGTCAACCACATCGAGTGCGTGACATGTCGAACAGGCAAAACCTCCCGTTCTTGGCACTCCGGTATCCGCCCCGCTAGCAACGTGTACCCCAGGCGGCATCGGGTGGGTATCCATATTGATTACGCCGCTGGCCACGTGACATCCCGCATCCATGCAGTTAGTCGTCGTGGGGAAGCGAGTAGCACTATGGCAGGTCGTGCATCCAGTAGACCAGTGATTGACTCTCAAGGCGGCGTCCATGGTACGGGTACCAACGGAGCCGGAATTCCGCGCTAGGATATTTCCTGCCGAGTCATCATGAATAATCGCCAAGTCTGAGCCATGGCAAGCGCGACACTCCGCGGTAGCCTGATCCGTAGCGAGGTGGCTGGCAGCCGCGTTCACGTGCGGTAGGTGATTATTGGTGACGTCATGGCAGTTGCTCCAGAAGCATGTGCCATCGTAATTGGTAACCGTGTAGCCGGCGAAGACGGTATGGCAAGCTGCACAGTCTGTCGCAGCCGAAACCGAGCTGGGACGCCTGTGCTCGGTAACCATGTTCAGGTTGTGGCAAGCGGTACAAGGATAATTAGGTGCCGGCCCCGGATAGATACCGACAGTTTGAGAGGCTACGTGATCGAAAGTGCCATGGGCACCAAGATCGTCATGGCAGCTAATGCAGGTCGGAGAAGCTAGTGCCGGGAAGGTCTGATAGACCCTGTAAGCGTCGATGACCACAAACGAGGCTCTCGCACTGGGATGCCGCGTACCCAGGACGCGCACCTGTATCGTATTCTGCCCCGCGGGAAGATTGCTAGCACTAAACACTACCTGCTGTATCTGTGTTGTCGGCGCGTAGAGATCGATGATGCCGCGAGAAGTACCGTTGATAAACACTTCAGCACGACCCCTGAAGGGATCCCTGTCGGAGATCAACTCGATTCTTTGTCCGGTAAACGTGATCGAATGAGCTGAGCCCAGGGTATTGCTGAAGTGGAACCTGAGTCCGGTCCTCATGCTATTGGACTGCCAACGCCATGTGCCTGTCGTGGTGACCACGTTGGATGCGGTCGGATTCTCCGGATTTCCGCCGACTATGTGTGAGTAGTCCTCGCGCAAAATCGGCGCGGAGTTACGCATGGCGGTGATCGAGTGACAGCCGGAAGAAGCGCACATATTCGTTTCAGTGGTGACGCTTCTAATCGTCTGGTCGGTTCCGATGACGCCTCGAGCTACCTCGCCCGTCCATGCGGGGTTGAGCGTCAGTGAGGTAGTGGCGCTATGGTTAGCGTGTGTAGCAGCTACTCCGCCAGTGTGGCATGAATCGCACGACGCGGTCGCATGACAGCTCGCGCAAGCGCTGATTCTCGTGTTTACGCTGCCGGACCACCTGGAGTTAGCGTGTATTTCGTGAAGCACCGATGCGGGCGCATTTATTGAGTTCGGAGACGCAAAAGATGCCTGGGCCGCAACGTCAAAGTGCAGCGGAACCGCCTCCACCCAGGTGTTACCTGGCATCCAAGTGCCATTGGCCGCCCGAGACCCCCACGACTGATGACAGGCGGCACCACAAACAGAGCCCGCTGCATGATAGGGGTGAGTGCCAACCAATCCGGGGATGTGGCACGAACGGCAAGCCGTGTTGCGGTCGACCTGCGGAGCCTCAAACTGAGTGTGACATACCATACAGCCTTCGTTGGCGGGGTTGTTGGCTATTTGGGCGAGAGCCTCAGCGTTGGGCCAGATAAATACTGCGGCAAGGATCAGGACAGGGGCCACGGCCTGCAACCACTTTAGTCGCTTATTCATCTGTACTGCTCCCCGCTTCTCTCATCCGACTCCGTTCGTCCGCCCCTTAGACGAAATGATAGAGCCAATAGACCCGCCTCGTCTTGTCTTAATATTCATTATGCAATATATCAAAAACAGCTGCTCTCCAAAAGTTGAGTTTTCTATCGGCACATATTGAAGATTGAGCGGTATGTAAATCTGATAAACGGCACTATAACGGTCTAAGCGGTGAGAGCGCCCTGTGCAAGAGAGGCGGCCAAATCGATCCTGGCGCGCTTTACTCCCACATAAAACGCGAATATGCCTCTAAATGACGATCGATCGACGCCGCTGACGAATAGCGATCCAGCGTACGCAAACGGGCAAGTTCACCCATCTTGCGGGCTTTGTCCGGCGCAGCAAGCAGCTCGCCGATCGCCGAGGCAAGCGCCCTGGGATCGCCTGCGGGAACCAGCCGTATCTCCACGCCGTCGGTGAAAAGCTCCTCTATGCCATCTACCCGCGATGCCACTATCGCACGCCCGAGTGCGGCCGCCTCTATCAGCGCGGTAGGAACTCCTCGGCCAGTCGATGGAAAAACCGCTACCTCGAGTCGACTTAGCACCGCCGGGACGCTGGTAACGTGCCCCAGAAAGCGAACGCTTGAGGAAAATGCGTCCTCTCGGAGTCTTTTGAGCAATGGGCCGTCTCCGGCGACAACCACTTCGACGGCGGCGCCGCTGGCATTCATGATCGCCGAGGCGGCAACGAGGTGTTCAAGCCCTCTGCTCGGCTCGATTCTGCCTCCATAGCCAACAAGCGGACCGGTAGGACGGAAATTAGGCTGCCAAGGGTGCTCGGCCTGCTGCTGAAGTTCGGCAAGGTCAATGCTGGGATGATCCACCAGGATACAATCGCCAGGCACTCCGAGAGATACCAAAGGGGTGACGAGAGACTCGCTGTCGACGACGAACAGATCCGCGCGATTTATGGTGATCTTGTCCAGATAACGGCGCAGCGCTTTGATCACAGGATTGGCGCTCTTGCGTGGCCAGGCGATGCAGGCAAGCGAGTTGACCGCCGAGGTCTTGAGGCCAGAAGCCGCAATGCGCGAAACGAGGTCGGCGGCCAGACCGGTTGAGTGCACCACTACCGGCTGGTAGCGCTTGAGGTATTTGCGAACTCGCGAAAGCGTGCGAAAGAAGTTGAGCCCACTCAGGCGATAGGGCGCGACCTCCACGCCAAGCTCCTTCGCCTGGGCGGCGATCGGATGCCCGGGGATACAGATAAGGTGAACACTCGCGCCGCGGACAAGCAGTGCCTCCATGACACGAAGCAGGCGGCGCTCGACCCGACCGGTCGTCGGAGTGGTGCGTCCGGTTATAAACACAAATGTGGAAGAGGAAAAATCGCGCGCCATCAAGAGGCATCCTTAGCTCGCGTCATCATATCCAGCGCATCCTCGTAAACATCGACGATCTGCCTGCCGACGACATCAGGAGAAAAGCGCTTGCATGCATACTCATTTAACCGCATAGGGTCAAACCGTGTGTAATTGTCGAGCATCCACTCCAATCCTTCGGCCAGAGCCTGGAAATCATCCAGCTCGACCAGCAGGCCGGTCTCCGCCGTGATGAACTCCGAGGGGCCGCCGCACCGCGTGGAGACCACAGGGCGTCCACACATCAGCGCCTCGGCCCCAGCCATGGAAAACGTCTCGCAAGAACTGCTGACCACCGCAAAAGCAGAGTCGGCGAGTAGATCATAAACCTCATCCAAAGATTTGCGCCCTGTAAACTCAACAATTCCGTTCAACCCCAAGGCTCCTGACATCGCCTCCAGCTCATCGCGCAACTCCCCATCGCCAACAAGGCGCAACCTGAAATCGGCACGCCTGGTGCTCAAGAGCGCGCACGCCCGCAGAAGGCCCGCTATGTTCTTCGCCGGCCCCATTACCGAGACGTGAGTAATGACATGCGGCTTCCGTGTCACCTGCGGATACGCTTTCACCGGGCGAACAGCGTTGGGAACGACAACGGGATCTTTAGCCAGCCCCAGCTCGACCAGCCGCTCGCCGAGAAATCGACTGACTGCAATTGTGGAAACTGCGCCTGCAGCCAACGGCACAAGCACGTGCCTGACGAACAGGGGATACTTGGTCAGTTTACGGTTGGTGCCGACTAGATACTCCTCGGAATGCTCGGTCACCACGTAAGGGATTTTGTGACGCCGGTTTATCGCCTGCGCAATGATTCCCGCCGGCCACAGCGCTTGGACATGAATGATGTCCGGAGTTCCATGCGCTTCACGCAAAAGCTCGAAAGCCTCAAGACCGACTTTAGGGTAGTGGAAGAGCTTACGGTAGACGTCGACTACCATCGCCGCGATGCGGACGACCTTACCATGCCCTCTCCTAGTTGCTGCGATCTGTGCACGGACCACCGGGACGCCATCCTCAACGCTGATCCGTGGCTTTGCCGTGAATGGTGTCTCTTTGACATGCAAAACCGCGACGTCAACGTAATCTTGCAAAGCCAAAACTTGTTCTTTTATAAAAGTTCCGGCCGTGGGCTGATCCTCATCGGGGTACCAGCTAGGTATAATCAGCGAGAACCGTCGCATGGTACTCCCCTCTTTTTGTTGACTACTTACATGATCCACTTTGCGTCTCGGCAGAGTGCAAAGCATTGTGGAGGGCTACGGATATAGTACCATCAGAGCATAAGACAGCCGCCAGGAAAAGCAACCGGCCTGCGCTGGAAAAGCGGGTCAGCGAGTGAGGATAGATGAGCCTGACACAAAGAGTGAAAGACGCCCTGCCCCATGAGCTGAAGCGTCTTATACGAGAGCGCCGTCATGGTGATGACAATAGTATCTTTGGGGCCCTGCTTTCGATGGATCAAAACATCGAAACCGTGTTCGACATAGGCGCCAACGTCGGAAATCTGTCTCTGGCATTTTTGAGGTGGTTCCCCCGGGCGACGGTCTACGGCTTCGAGCCAGGCTCGCAGATGTTTTCCCGCTTGTGCGCGAACATTGAATCTGTTGGGTTCGCCGATAGGTTTCGCGGACATCAGATCGGATTTTTCGACAAGAGCATGGAGGGTGGTCTTCATCTGGCGTCGCTCGACGGCGCAAGCTCCATGCTAGAGATTGGCGCCTTGTACCATGAAGCTAATCCTCACATTGAGACAGTGGCTACCGAGAAGATCTCGCTGGTCCGTTTGGACGACTTCGTTCGCGAGCATGGGATCAAAAAGATAGATCTTGTTAAGATCGATGTGGAAGGCGTCGAAAACGAGGTGCTGCTAGGCGGCGCCCAAACCTTTCGTGAGATCGTGGACGCTGTAATATTGGAGATATCGTTCACACGGCACGAACGCGAAGAGGGAAACTACATCAAGCTGTTCTCCACGATGCACTCTCTCGGGTTTGCCCCAAGTCGGATCTTCGACATCGAGCAGTCCGGTCCGAATCCGCACTGGAATTTATGTCAGATCGACTGCCTGTTTCGTAAGTTCTAAAAAACACTGGCCGAAAAACCACTCAGCGTTTCCGCGACCGCAGAAAGCGCTTGACTTCAGGGGGAAGTGTTTTACGCGCCAGCGCGACAAGATGGGGCCTGACACGGCCGAAAAGCGCATGCTCGACTGAGAGTACCGCGAGCCAGAACAAAGCCTTCATGCCCCCATATCGCCTAAGATGGGCAAGCGTGCTGACGTGAAGGCCAGGATAAAAATCTCGATGACTTAGAAATCCTCGCCCCTGCTGTCTGACCCACTCCCAGGCAAATCTTTTTGCCTGTGCTTTCGGTAAAAGCGGCATCATCTGAGGCATCCCGCTATACGCCAGGGAATAGTCCCCGGGCTCCTCGGCTTGTAAAGCGCTTTCGACGAACACCTCCCTACTCGGAAGCATTCGATACCGTAAACGGCCTTGCCGCTGTAGTGTCGCCAGGAGCACACAAAGGTGCGGAAAGCTGGTGTTATGGTAGAAAAACGCGTTTCGCGCCTGTGGCGCGAACACTGACATCTTATAGATCACATTAGATATGAGACCGGTCTCATTCGCGCCATCCCACGCCGACTTCCACTCATGAGCGAAAACCGCAGGTTCGGCAACCTTGGTACTGAACACGATGGCGTCGACTTGCTCCCCGAGTCCAAACTGAGCGATAAAACTCAGCGCATTCGGCCCCAATCTGTCGTCATCGCCGAGAATCCAAAGATATTCGTCAGTATCAGCGAACACGAACCCCAGGGCGATGTTCGCATTACTTCCAAGGTTGGAGGGATTTCGTCTGATTTCGACATTGAACCGCTCGGCATAGGCGACAAGATCGTCATCGGAAAGCAAGGATGAAGCGTTGTCGCTGACAAGAACGCGAAGCCTCCCCGGCCAACTGGCACGCTGGAAGGCTAATGCCTCAAGCTGCCTTTTGAGGGCATCCGGCCGATTATAGGTCGGGATATATATGAGCAGATCCAAGCCGGCTCTTGAGTCCTGCGTGACTGGGTCATCCACGCGTCAACCGCCTCCTGACCGCCTGTAGCGCAGATTCGGCTATCGACTTATAGAGTTGAATATCTTGGCGCGTCGGAACGAGCATCTCACGAGGAGTCACGCTCGCGGCCCTCGGCATTAGCCACAAGTAGCCAACAAGGGCGAAGCTATATGAAATCGTCGAAGCCAGTGCCGCTCCGGCTGCCCCCATGGTCGGAATCATCACGATGTAGAGAACAGCGCTGAGTGCCATCATGATGAACAATAAAGCCGAGGTCACGCCCGGTCTGCCGAGTTGGCCGGAGAAAAACTGGCCATATGGTTGAGACATAGAGAAGATTACGATTCCAGGAACAAGCAGCCCAAGATAGTAGATCGCGTCAGCGAAATCGGGCCCGTAGACCAGCGGGATAAACCCGATGGAAATCAGCAGAAGCGCGATGCCGGCAAACCCATTCACCACAAGCAAAGAGCGGCCCGTGAGTGTCGAGATGCGAGCCGAATCCGATTGGCTGGAGCCGGTGATCCGCCGGTACACCGCGGTGGAAATAGGGTTGCTGAGCATCCAGAGCTTCTCGGCAAGACTGGTCGCCACACTGTACACGCCGACGACAGATGCTCCCGCGAAGTAATTCAGGAAAAATACATCGCCCCTCAAGAAGAACATCGATGACGCCTGTCCCACATAGGACTTGGCGGCATATGGCAGAGCTGTCCGTGTGACCCGCAAAAGCCGCAACGGGGAAAAAGTTAGTCCCGAGCGATGCGTGATAAGGGCAATAGCGGCATTGATCAAGGCGCTTGCGCTCATAGCGACAACCACAGCAGAAGCGTTTCTCGGCACAAGGAGGCTTGCCACGATCACTCCGGCAAGGAGCACCGTCGCTGCGGCTACCTGCAGGCCGGCAATTTCGACAGCTCGGCCTTCTCCGGCCAACAACGCGCCGATAAACGCCCCTAGATAATAGGCGGGCAGCGCGAAAAGCACCACGGCAAAATCAACTGAAGACATTCCCTTCAACACAGAGCCAAGAAGAAGGTCTCTTGCGGCCCACGCTCCTAAGCCGACAACCACCCCCAGCACAAGAGACCATGCGAGAGCGGCGGAGATCAATTCACGCCGAGAGTACCTATCCTTGCCGGACAGAAATGCAAGCGCTGACCCCAGTCCGAATGAAGCGGCCCCTACCCCGAACGAGGAGACGGCCGACACCAGGGCCAGGATTCCCTTGCCTTCCGGACCCAGCAAGCGCGCGGTAATAATTGTCGACGCCAGGCCGACAAAGAGGATATACAATTGTCCACCGATACCAACTATCGATTTTTTTGCTATGCCCATATACCTACCACATCAGTCCGCTGAATAAGACAAGGCTAACATGACAACACGTTACGACAACTTGGTAGTCTACGATATCGCTTTTCCGCAGTTCCTGGATAATCGCATCCTCGACTACGACTTGATGAAAGAGTATCCGGGCGCTGGGGCGATCTCATCTCTTGCCTCACGTCTGGCGGACTTGAACGTCGAGATGATCACTGCCGACCGGTACCTGCAAAAAACACCAGACGCAAAACGAGTCGTCGTTCTCAGCAACGAGCAAACCCGATTCACGCCAAAGCTGCTGGACGGCCATGGCCTTCGGGGATCTGTTTGCCTTAGCGGCGAATCACCGATAGTTGCATGGCGGTTTTACTCAAATCTGCCTGAAACGGCAAAAAGATACGATAACCTTCTGCTCTTTCCGGGCGCCCGCCCAATGACAGCCGGCAGGTCATGCTTCCATGATTTCTTCTGGCCCTGCCCGGATCTTCTTCCCCTACAAGGAGCTCCGTGGGAACAGAGACGCCAGCTTTTAGCTTTGGTAAGCAGCAACAAAAGAGCTTTCGGCTGGCCGAGGCCACTTTTCGAGCTCCGGAGTCCAAAGGTCTCGCTCGGCAGATGGTACCGCACACTAGAAGCCCGAAGCGCCCGGAGGAAACATCACTGGATGGCACACGATCTGTACCTCAAGCGGATTTCGGCTATTCGCTATTTCGGAACCACGGACGGACTCGATCTGTATGGCCGCGACTGGCACGAGCCTGTCTCTGGAGCCGATGCCACGACCCGGCACGCCATTGCGCAATCTTACCGTGGGCCGATAGCTTCTGGCGGCAAGCTGGAAACTTTGACCGGCTACAAATTCGCTTTGTGCTTCGAAAACACGATCTTTCCCGGGTACATCACCGAGAAACTGTTCGACTGCCTGCTTGCCGGAACCATCCCGATCTACCTTGGCGCGCCAGACATCGATACTTACGTGCCGAAAGATGTCTTTATCGATTTCCGCGACTTCAAAAACTACTCCTCCCTCGATGACTTTCTTCGAAACATGCCTGCCGAGGACGCGCATAAAAAAATCGAGGCTGCGAGGAACTTTCTCGGCTCAAAACAGGCCCAGCGCTTCACGGAACACGCCCAGGCAGATCTCCTGACCGACCTGCTGCTCGACTCGCTGTCAAAGGTGCGCTGAAATGTCCCGTCTGACAATCGTCATACCAACGTATAACCGCCCCGGCTTCCTCCATGACTGCCTTGAGAGCATCTCCGCCCAAACCTTCCACGATTTCAGCGTGGTGGTACTCGACAACGCCAGCACTGAGGATTACGGCCCGACACTCAAAAAATTTGAGACGCTGAGAATCGAATACCACCGAAACACTTTGAACATCGGAGCGATAAGAAACATCGAAAAAGCCAGAGAGATCGGCTCCAGGTCCATCTATCACATGATTTTTCACGATGACGACCTGATGCATCCCGAGATGCTCAAATGTCAAATAGACGCGCTCGACAGGATGCCGAATCTGCAGTGGGTGGCCACGGAGTGCGTTCCCTTCGCCTCGGAGTTCATACCCGATCTCGGCGGGGCATCCGTCCGCGAAGAGGATCTAGCAGTGTATGAGACTCCCGCGCAGCTGGTGAGGGACATACTGGCAAACGTCTCCCTTAATTCCGGTTCAGTGATGTTTCGTAGCCTAGATCGCACGCCGCCCATCAGATACGACGAGTTCGAGATCGTGGCCGACAGGGTCTTTCTGGCGGATCTGGCAGTATCAGGACCGGTGGGTTTTATTCGCAAACCGCTGGTCCTGTATCGGCATCACGAAGGCCAGGACTCCCACAACCCCATCTTCAGGGAGCACCATGCGCTTTCCCTGATGAAATATTACCGCGACGCTCTTCCGTCTCCACTGTCCGCCGAGGACCAGTCGCTTCTTATCGACCACGCCACAAACTACCTGTTGCACGCGCGCTCGGTCGTACATCCATCAAACCGCATGCCTCTCCATTCATTTATCGAACAGGCGCGGCGAGAAGAACTTTTCCGTTGGAGGGCAATCGATGGACAGGGTATTGCGGCTATAGCAAAGCTGGTTGGTGTCGGCTCCGGTTACGCAGCCATCAGGCCAATATTGGGCCGAGCCAAGCGATGGCTTATCCGCCCATAAGTCCGCTTCAGAAAACCTGGTTTGGCGGAGGATCCATCACGAAAACCGGATTCCCAAAGGTGACTTTGGGACGAACGCACGTCATTGAGTCCACCATGACCTCGAGCAGCTTTGGTTCTTCCGCGTCCTCGGCTAGCCAGGCAGTGGCGTCCTGCATATCACTGCCCTCGGCGATGCGTCTGGCTTCGAGACCGTAAGCGTTTGCCACCTTCACAAAGTCGGGTGCGCCATATCCCCACATGGTCGACTGATAGCGGGAGTCAAAGAGCTCGTCCTGCATCTGGCGTACCATGCCGAGGCACGCGTTGTTCAACACCACTATCTTGACGGGCAGCTTCAATCTGCGGACAGTCTCAAGCTCCTGGATGTTCAGTTGCACTCCTCCGTCACCGGCGATGACATACACGGGGCTTTCGGGGCAGGCCATCGCGACACCGATAGCAGCCGGAAGCGCAAAACCCATCGCCCCCATCCCGCCGGAGGTCAGGAAGCGTTGCCCTTGGCCGAGACGAATCGATTGTGCCGCCCACATCTGATTTTGCCCTACATCGGCGATGATCGCGGATGCTCCGACTGTAACCGCAGACAGATGATGCATGAAAGCCGATGGATTTATGCCCGCTGTATCTGATAACTCCCCTACATCAGGCAGATCGACACGCAATCCAGCGATTCTTGCACTCCACTCGCTCATATCGTGGTCGCGAAGATCGGGGGCGTATTGCAGAGCCTCGGCCAGAAAGGCGGCTATATCTGCTCGGACTCCGATGTCAGGCTTCAGGCGCCACTCAATCTGGCTCGAATCGACATCGACCTTGATGATCGTCTTTCCTCGGCGAAAGGCATCCACATCGGCCCCTGTCTGCCGAACATCGAAGCGGGCGCCCAGAGCCAAAAGGCAGTCGCACTCCCCTAAAGCCAGATTGGCCCACCGGTTTCCATAGGTGCCGATCATTCCGACTCGCAACGGGTGTGAGTGCGGAAGAACGTCGAGCCCCATTAGTGTGCTGGCCACGGGAATGTTCGTGGCTTCGGCGAATTTTTCGAGCAGTGCTGCCGCTCTCGCGACACGCACTCCACCACCAGCGAGAATAAGCGGTCGTTTCGCGGATGCCAAAGCCTCAATCACGCCGGACAGATCGGAAGGCACTAGTGGATCGCGAAGGCGAACGTGCGGCATACCCTCGGCTGATGTGGCGAGAGTCTGGCGCTGAATATTCATCGGGATGTCGATGAGAACCGGGCCTGGCCGGCCTTCCTGCGCTACGGCGAACGCTTCTACCATGATCCGCGGAATCTCCTCGGCGGACCGAACCTGGACAGCGAGTTTTGTGATCGGAGCGACGATCGACACGATATCTGTCTCCTGAAAGCCTGCTTGCCTGACTCCCGAATCCCCCCGAAGCTCATCGATGTTCACCTGTCCCGTGATGAACACAGCCGGAACCGAGTCATAGTAGCAGCTTCCGATTCCCGTAAGAAGGTTGGTCGCACCTGGGCCGCTGGTGGCCATCGCGACTCCCGGAACGCCAGTCATACGGGCTACCGCCTCCGCAGCGAAGGCTGCGGCCTGTTCGTGATGCATGCTTACAAGCTCGATCTCACCGCGCTCACCGATAGCATCCAGCAGAAACGTAATCATGCCGCCAGTCATCTCAAAAACAACTTTCACGCCGTTTTCAGCCAGAAAGGCAGCAATGTAGTCGCTGACCTTCACTTTTTTCTCCCGCAAGCGTGAATGAGCGTATCGGCCATATAAGAAAGCATCTCATCGCTCATGCCAGGATATACCCCGATCCAAAAAGAGTCTCGCATGATGCGATCTGTGTGTTTCAGGTCCCCAATGACCCTGTAGCCTTCGGCGCGTTTGCGCATATCGTCAAAGACAGGCTGCCG
>JAGXSC010000033.1 GCA_018334075.1 Actinomycetota bacterium | reverse complement strand
GCGGTGCTCGACGTGGTTCCGGTACCCGCGCCAAAGACGGAGAAGGCGCTTTGTGGCTTGGCGATGCGGTTACCCGCGCATCAAGCGTGCTCCGCCGAGAAAGTTATGATCGCTGGCGACGTGATTTACTTGGAGCGGATTGAGGGGGCGCCGTGATGCATCGCAATAGTTGCGGCTTGAGTAACAGATTGACTTGTCGCGCATACACGAATATTCTTTGGGCTGAGCACATTGTAACAATTGTTTGTTTTGGTATTGCCCGTGTGTCGCGAGAGACCGGCAGAATCTTGTGACGTGGAAAGATGGGTAGGGGGTGTTGACGATAGACCTGGTACAGCTGAACGTCTGGTTGGACTACATCTTTGTCACTCTCTATATCGTGGTGCTGTTGGGCTTGTCGGCACACTTTGTAGGAAACCTGATCGCAGGCCGTCTGAAGAAGCGGTTTATCAAGTGGGAGTGGCCGCATCACGAGGGCCCGCCGATTCCGTTCCTACCCAGATTTTTGCACTTCCAGCATGTCGCCTCGATGATAGTGCTGGTGATCTCGGGGCTTTACATCCGCTTTCCGGGCTTTCTAGTCGGAGAACTCGCGAACGCCCGGACATACATGCGCTGGGCGCACTACATCGCGATGATCATCGTGGTGATCAACCTCGTTTGGCGACTTTGGTACGCGTTCATGTCGGCCAGGCGTGATTACCGCGAGTTTGTGATCACGCGCAAGGACATCACGACGATGCCGCAGGTGATCTTGTACTACATCTTCGTCAAGAGCTCAAAGCCGCATCTGGACAAGTACAACGTAATGCAGAAAGCGACATACACGCTCTTTGTCCCGTTATTGATTATCCAAGCGTTCACGGGCTTTGCCCTGGTTACAACTCCGCTTATCGCCGACACGAGCCCTCGTGACTGGCTGGTCGGCTGGTGGCTTGGAGCCGCGCTGGGTTCGACGGATCTAGCAGGCTGGTATATGCGCATCGTCCACTATATAGTTAACTGGTTATTTATAATTTTGACGACCGTGCACGTGTATCTTTCCGTATCCGAAGACTTCCCGGCTTTTTTGAATTTCTTCGGGTTGAGTTTCCTTGACAGGACTCATGCGACCCACGGAGACGGAGATCATGGTGAAACGCACGCTCATCCCGGCGGAGACGAAGACGATCATGCCGGGACTCACCATAAAGATCACGAGGCCGGCTCCGGCCGCCGGCAAAAGTATATGCCTTGGTCGACATGAACGAATCGCGACATATTACCGGAAAGGAGCCGCGTGGTGTCATCAGTCCGGCGTGGGCTGCTAATTTGGGTCGGACTGATGGTTTTCTCGGCGGGTATCGCGCCGTTGGCCCTCGCGCAGGAGAGCGCGGCCCCACAGTACGATCTCAGCTTTACGCTGCCCACGGAGGGCAAGTCCGGATGCATGGTGTGTCATGGCGATGAGAACTTGCGCAAGATCGAAGATGGCCGAAAGGTCTCCTACTATGTGGACGCCTCGGATTTCGAGGGAGGGCCGCACGCGGATCTGCTGTGTACCGCGTGTCACCTCGATTTCGCTTTTCAGGCGCCTCATGGCACCGAAGACGGAGAGTGGCGGCGCACCGCGAAGCTGGCGTGCCGAAACTGTCACGTCGATCAGTGGAGCGCGTATAGCGCCGGCGCTCACTCCCTTGCTGTTCAGCCTGGCGAAACGACGGAAACAGCGCGCCTGGAGGAAAAGCCGCTTTGCGGAGATTGCCACGGCGCTCACGAAATCGTTGCGCTCACCGATAACCCTGAAGGCCGAGCCGAGCTTCACCGTCGCGGGTACCAGGTGTGCGGAAGATGCCACGAGGAGTATTGGTACAACTACGACGACTATTACCACGGCGAGGCCTACCGCCGAGGAGCAAGTGACGCTCCGGCATGCTGGGAGTGCCATGGCGCTCATGACATCAGGCCGGCGGATGATCGTGATTCGCTGGTTCACGAAAACAATCTGCTCGATACTTGCGCTACGTGTCATCCGACCGCAAATGATGAGTATGTAAGTTACGCTGTGTTGATTCATGGAGAGGAAGAGGTTTTGGCGGCCAATCCGGCAGCGGCTTTCATAGAAAGCACGATTGGCAGAGCCCGTGAAGCCTTTGGAGCAGTCATTTCCTGGCTGTTTTGATGCGCATTCGCAAGCAATGCTCCGGGCAGGCGTTAGTCCCCGGATAAGGAAGGGGTAAGGATGAAAGAGGTTTCGAGAGGCTGCTCCGGCGAGCGGCTCTCAATCGCGATAGGCGTGTTCTTGCTTGCGCTGGCTATAGCCGCCGCAGCTCCGGCGTCTTCGGCCGCCGCGGAGCGGATCATCACGGGAGAGTCTCTAGTGATTCGCCTTACCGACCGGGTTTATAGTGAGAGCTGCGATCCTTGCCACGGAAATATTGCCGATACCGACAACTACGACGGCACCATTTATTTCGAGCATGGCTACCACATGCTGATACAGTGCAGCAGCTGCCATAGCGTGTTTCCGCACAGGCCTGAAGGCACTATCAAGCCGGACATGAAGCTTTGTTTCGACTGTCATGGCCTGTATCACGGACCCATGGGCTCAATTGCTTCCGGCGAGTGCGAAACATGCCACATCGCCCCCCGCGATCAATTGCGTCCAGACTTCCACATAGCCAACTGGGCGCAGGAACCTCATGTCCAACCTGCCGAGGAACGCCTGCAGACGCAGTGTATGATGTGCCATGATCGGCGCTCCTGCACTGCCTGTCACGATGAGCTCGGAATAGAGTGGGAGCCGGACGTGCCCTACACGTACGACTCGGCGGATGGATGCCTAACCTGCCACGGTGATCCTTATCTGCTGAGGGTCTCGGAAGGCAGGCTGAAGTCATACCAGGTGACCGGGATAGAAAACTCCGTGCACCGCGATTTGACCTGTCAGCAGTGTCACGCCGACTTCACGTATGAAGACAGGATGGATCCGTCGCCGCTCTGGCGGGTCAACGCTGGCTTGGCCTGTCGTGAGTGCCATATGTCACCGGAGAACTTCGACGAGGGCCGTGGTCTTGCCATGGCGGCTATCGTTGCCGAGTACGATGTCTCCATTCACGCACAGGCGTTGCGGGATCGCATCGCCGGCCGGCAGCAGCCGGGGGTTCAGATGGGGCCGCTTGTGGAGCCTCCCACATGCGCCGGCTGTCACGGGGGCCATTATATTCGGCGTCTGGATACAGCGCAGGCCAGAGAGGCGTTGCACCTGGCTGGGTACAGGATGTGCGGGAGATGCCATCAGGCCGAATACGATTCGTACGATGATCCCTATCATGGAGCCGTCTACAAACGTGGCGCGCTCGATGCCCCGTCATGCTGGGACTGCCATGCGGCGCACGCGGTTCTTCCCAATGAGGATCCGCTTTCGCTGATGTCGGATGCCAATATGCCGACTACATGCGGGACACAAGGCTGTCACTACGGATCGGCCGAGCCGTTTACCGCCGCCGCCGCCGACCTGATTCACGGCAAGGCGCAGGCCAGAGCTGAGAATCCGATCCAAAATGCGTTAGAACGAGTAAGGGAGTGGCTGCCGTAAACCGACGCAATGTGTTCAAGATAGCGGTTCCGCTATTCGCCGTGCTGGCTCTCTCCGCTTTTTTGGTAATGGTGCCGGCTGTCATCATCGACGCCGAGGTGCCCGAATCGATAGAGCTCAACGGCGTGGTCGAGCAGAGGAACTGCGCACCTTGCCACATCCGGCTGGACGAACCGCCAAGCCCGGGAATGATCTTTAGTCACGGAGCGCACATAATGGTCGCATGCGAAACCTGTCATATCGAGCCCGCCCACGAGGCCGGGGAGATGAACTCACCGCCGATGGTGACGTGCTTCGCCTGCCATGGAGTCGTGCACGGGCAGCTCGGCGAGATCGCCTCGGGCGAATGCTCGGAGTGTCACACAGTCGAGTTTCAGCTAAGGCCCCGCACCCATACTCTTGATTGGGCCGAGAAGCCCCACGCCGAACTCGCGCGCACGGACACCAACTCCTGCATGATGTGTCATACGGCGGCCGAGGAGTGCGATACCTGTCATACAGCCAGCGGGCTCGACATCGGACCGATGCCGGCGCAGTACATAAGCGTCCTTCCGGAAGTGCCCGAGCAGCCTTTGGTGACGGTCTATCCCACCCAGCCGACCTCAATAAGCCAGTGCATATACTGCCACCCGGACATCGACGATATCTCTCCCGGGCGGATCATATTCGCGCACTCCGACCACTTGCGCAGGAACTATGATTGCGTCGCGTGTCACCCGACATTTGGTCATGATATCGAGACGATAAGACGCCCGGACAAGCCGTCTTGCTTCCGGTGTCACGACACGGCGCACAGTCAGGCCGGGACCATAGCGACCGGGGAGTGCGCGGCGTGCCATCCACCCGGATTCGAGCTCAAGCCCCCTGACCACACGCCTGCGTTTGAGAGCAGGGATCATCGTGAGCGCGGAAAGAGCGAGCCCGAGTATTGCCTGCTATGCCATGAGGCGCCGTTTTGCGTCGAGTGTCACCTGGGCAGACGTCCTACCGGGCCCGGAAGCGAGCCTGTCATTCCGGCTGACCACAGAACCGCCGAGTGGATGTCACTGCACGGGCGACCGTTCCTGGAGCAGCAAGGCGCGTGCGGAATATGTCACGACTCGCCGACTTGTATGACGTGTCACAGGACGGTGATGCCGCATCCGGATGAGTGGCTTACCGATCACACGCCTGATCCCGGAGTCGGCAGGGAAGATTGCGACGTCTGTCATGTCGACCAAACCACGTGCCAGTCGTGTCATCATGAAGGAGTGCGCCGAGCCGAACTCACCCGCGAGAATTGCGTGCCGTGTCACGAGGGGATGGCGCATCAGCCTGCCACCGAGATCAGGCACAAGGGTTACGCTGAACATGCGGTGCACTTTGATGTGGCAAGGACCCGCGGCGAACCGTATCGCTGCTACGATTGCCACATCGGATTCGGCCGAAACGTGGCTGGCCGCGTGGACTTCGGCGACGCCGCGCACGACATGAGGTTGTGTTATGAGTGCCATGGATCGCTTGATGTGTTCGGCACGCTTATTGCCCCCTACAGGGGCGCCGACCTTTGCAGGCAGTGCCATGGCGATATGGGTATCTAACCGACATGGAGGATGATTGAAGTTGAAATCGCGGATCGAGCGCATCGACGGCATACTGGCGTACGCGCCCTGGGCTCTTCTGGCCCTCGTCTTATTTTCCGCGGGCTGGTTTGGCTATTACGTGTATCAAAGTGAGCAGCAGCAGCGACTGTCCACTCCCGTTGGCCGCGCGCTTGAAGACTTGCGCAACCAGGTCAGAGAGGACCCGAACAACGTGGTGCTGCGGGTTCGTTTCGGCGAAGCTTTAGCCAGCGCGGGCATGTTCGATGAGGCCATCAGGGCATTCGACCAGGCCCTCAAGCTGGACGAAGAGCACACAGGCGCGATGCTCAACATGGGCATGGTGCTGATGGCCGAGCACCGCTGGGACGAGGCGAGGCCGTTTTTCAGCAAAGTGACCGAGCTGACGGAGGGCGCCGAGTTTCAGGATCTCAACGCCAGAAGGGGGGCCGCCTTCTTCTACCTCGGGCAGATCGCCGTTGAGGACGGCCGCTACGAAGACGCGGTGGAGTACCTGAGGGAGTCTTTGCGCATCAGGCGCGCTGCTTCGGACACCTACTACCAATTGGCCAGAGCCTACCACGGCCTTGGTGACCCGGATAAGGCGATAGAAAATCTCTATGTGGCGCTCGCTTTCGACCCGGCTTTCGGGATGGCCCGATTCGAGCTCGGCAAGTATCTTGCCGAGAAGGGCAAGGAGGCTTCGGCGGCGATTGAGTTTCGCAAGGTCGCCGATGCGTATCCCGATTCCGAGATGCCGATAGAGGCGCTCTCCGCGCTCGGCACCGCCGAACAGCGCATCAGGGACGCGAAGACGGCCAGAGAAGATGGAGACCTTGCGCTCGCCATCGAGCAGGCTATAGTAGCGGTTGCGCTCGAACCGGAGAGCATCGAGGCGCTGCTGTTGCGCGCCGAGCTCTACGAGGCTGCGAAACGCCCGACTGACGCGATAAAAGATTACGAAAAGGTGCTCGCCATCGACTCGGAGCACAGTGCCGCGAAAGAGGCGATGGCCCGTCTCGCCCCGTCTGACCAGTGAAGAGAAGAACAACAGGAGGCGTATAAGTGCATTCCCGGAAACGCACACGCAGAATCGTGATGGTCGTGTTGTTGCTAGCCCTGCTTGCGCTGATCATCGTGCTGTTCATCAATTATCGAGAGACACGGCAGATCGGTTTTGACTTCGAGATCGACCCTGAGGCTGTTCTGGCCCCGCCGGTCCATCTCTTCTCCTTCAGCGGTCCGCCGGAAGACCCGCTCCAAAGACCGATAGGTATCCGGGTCGAGGGTGACAGGGTCTACGTCAGCGATTCGCGCCGCGCCGTGGTCGACGTGTTCGGCCTTGACGGACAGCGTGTCGCACAGTGGCAGCACGAGGAGATGAGGATCCCGCTTTACATCGCAAAAAATCCTGTCAGCGAGGTATTCTATGTCTCCGACCGCCGAGCCCGCACCATACATAGATTCAGCGCGGAAGGTGAGTATCTCGGCCAGTTCGACCCCGAGCTTCCGCCGGATCAGCTACCTCAGTTTGAGACCGGAGATGTCCAGTGGGCGCCGGTTGCGCTTGATTTCGCCGAGGACGGCTCGCTCTATGTGACAGAGATACTCAAAGGCCACCGCCTGCTCGTTTTTGACCCGGAAGGCAACTTCGAGCGTTCCGTGGGCACGGCAGGTCAGGTCGCCTCCGCCGAAGATGCCCCGCTGCTCTTTCAGTTTCCTAACGACGTGAAGGTGTTCGGCGAGGAAGTCTGGGTCGCCGACAGTAACAACCGGCGGTTCCAGGTGTTCGACCTTGGCGGCGAGTTCTTGCGGATATTTCCCTCCGAGGGTCTTCCCAGGGGAATCGACTTCCTGAGAGGGCCTTCCCAAAGCACGGAAGGGACCGCCTCGCTTCGCTTTGCGGTAGTGGACACGCTGGCTCAGGATGTAACATTCTGGGCGAAAAACGGGACGAATCTCGCGCGCGTCGGGGAGCCTGGTGTCTTAGAGGGGCAGTTCGCGTACCCCAACGATCTTTCCGTCGCCGCTAGCGGGCGTCTGTATATCGCCGATTCGGCCAACGGGCGCGTGCAGGTCTGGGGCTGGCCGCAGGATGAGCAGCCTGTTCCCATGCCCGTGACCCCCTTCCAGTGGGGGCTTTGCCTCTCACCCCTGCTGCTGCTTCCACTCTTCTTCGCGCTTCGCAAGCGCCGCTTCTTTGCCACGGCCGACTTCGCCGAGACGGCCTTTGCCTCCGGTCTCGCTCCGCGGCTGCCCGCGTTCAAGCGCCGCTGGCTGATGCTCGAGCCCGAGCTGGAGCGCATAGCTGATCTCGCTGACGGCACAGTGAAGGCAAAAGAGCTGTTCAGCATCACAGAGCACTCCGAGTCCGATGCGTCGGTGCTCGCCAAGCGCCTTGAGATCACCGACAGAGAGGCGCAGGTTCTCTCCATCGCGCAACGCTCGCGCTTCTTCTGCACCGAAGACGTCGAGCTCAGGCGACTCGCGCGTCTGCTTGAAATCGATGTATTGACCGCCGAGGAATTCGCCGAGCGTTTCCCCAAAAAGGACTCTTGACATTGATGCGGTCGGGACATAATATGGGCATATTCCATGTAACGGTTGTTACAAAAACGGAAACCGGCAATGAGTTATTTCCGTGGAAACAATAGAGGGAGGTGACATATCCAAGATGTTTCCCGGCAGAAACAGGATAGTCAATTCGATTGAATAGGTAAGGGGGTAAGACGGTATGACAATCACTAGACGAGAGTTTGTGACGAGACTGGGAGCGCTGGCGGCCGCCGCGGGCCTAAGTCAGTCCCAGCTTCTCAAGATCACGGAAGCTATGGGCCACCCGGCTCCATGGCTTGAAGGAGCCAAACCCAAAGTGATTTGGGTACATGGCGCGGAGTGTACGGGATGCTCGGTTTCGCTGCTGGGCCTATTTGAAGATGTCAGAGGGCTCGCGGTGCAAGACACACGTCTGACCAGGTCGGTGGATTCGACCGGGCTCGGCATCAATACCCTTGCGGCGCTTGACCTTGCTGTCGGCGGAGACGGCGACGGCGGGCATGTGCTACCGCCCGGCGTGGGCGAGCCGCTCCACCACCATCGTACGCTCAACGCAGCCGGCGCGGACTTCGACGGCCTGGCGAACGCCAACACGCCTTTTGTCGCTAACATCGCCGATGTGCTCATCGACTTCATCAGCCTTGAATACCATGTGACAGTGATGGGCATGGGCGGCGCTCAGGCGTTCGAGTGGTTGAAGACGGAGATGACCACCAGCACGGGTCCATTCGTGCTTGTGGTAGAAGGTGCGGTCCAGGTCGACGATCTTGGCGGCTTCTGGGGCAAGACAGATACTGGTGACACGTCCGCGCCATGGTGCGCGATCGGCGAGAATCTGATCGGATCGGAAATGCACCGGTTTGACAATGTTGTCAAGTCATTGGCTTCAAGGGCCGACTGTCTCGCTGTGATATCGATCGGCCAGTGCGCGACATTCGGTGGGTTCCCGGCATGCGTGTCACCTTCACCGGAGTTCCGTGGTGAGAAGCAGACGCCGGCGTTTGGCGTATATGACTATCTGGCGAACCATTCGGGCCTTGCAAACGCGGCGACAGTTGCGAACAAGGTCGTCAACGTTCCGGGATGCCCCACCAATCCGTGGTGGTTCGTCCTTACCGTGGTGCTGTGGCTGGCCGAAGCGGTCAATGGTCCGCTCAGGACGCCCGCGACAGCTGGTCCGCTCGGGATTCTTGACGCAAGCGCCAGAATCATTGGCGGGGTGGACGATCAGCGCCGCCTCAAGGCCGTATATGGTCAGTCGATTCACGGGCCCGCCTGTGCGCGTTACAAGTATGCGTTCTCGTGGAGGGAGCCTACCGATCCCATCGGTGTTTTGCGGCCCGCGCTTTACGCCCAAAAACCTGGCGATGAAGGCTGTCTGGCCATGCTGGGCTGTAAGGGTCTTTCCACGAATTCTTTGTGCTCGCTTCACGGGTGGAACGGCCAACAGCCCGAAAACGATCCGGTCTGGGATCAGGGTATCGCCCAAATCAACGGTACGCATGCGGGTGGCAACTGCATCACGGGAGGCCATCCATGTATGGGCTGCAGCGAAAGGGGCTATCCCGATGCCTACGTTCCATTCATCGCGAGACGATAACAACGAGAGGAGGTAGTGATTCATGACAGTTTCAGTTGATCCGATTCCTCGCATAGAGGGTCATCTAGGTATAAAACTCACTGTGGATGCAGGCGTAGTTACCGAAGCCGATGCTCACGGCAATATGTTTCGCGGCTTCGAAAACTTCCTGGTCGGCCGTGACCCGAATGACGCCATCACGTTCACTCAGCGTATCTGTGGCGTCTGTCCTGTGCCCCATGGCATGGCATCGACGTATGCGGTAGAGGCGGTGTACGGTTACAGCACAGGGCACATCACGTTCGCTAATACCGATAGTGACGGCCTAGGCGTACCAGTCAAGGCGGTGCATGTGCGCAACCTGATTCTCGGCGCCGAGTTTCTGATGTCGAGCATCACGCACTTCTATCATCTGGCCGCTCCAAGCTACGTCCAGGGCCCGAACATGCCGCCGTGGACTCCGTATTTCCATAATGACTATTACGACTCTAGACTCCGTTCCAACGGGAGGGCGTTGCCGTCCGGCTCCAACCTGTGGTCGGCGGTCATCGCCCAGTACGTGAAAGCTTTGCGTATGCGGCGCCTGACTTTCGAGGCGGGAGCGCTCTTTGCCGGCCGCATGCCGATGACCTCGGCCTATGTTGCCGGTGGCGTGACCACTCAAAGCAAGGGCGCGGATTTCAGGGATAGGTGCAGGAGGTTTTACAACCTGATGCACGATGTCGGTTTGTTCATTGTGAAGGAGTATGTGCCGCTCGCCCTGGCACTAGGAGCGCTGTATCCGACATATGACAATACCCACAACGGAGGAGGGGGTATCGGCGCCGGGCTGGGCAATTTCCTCTCATGGGGCGCTTTCCCGAATCCCGCTAACAATGTCTTGGCATTGCAGGGCGGCTACAAGATCGGAGCTGGAGTTACTGTTCCTCTTGTCACTGGGAAAACCAATGTGGGAACCATGCTGGCTGCGGTCAACGAAAACCTGATCGAGGACACTGCTCGCTCATGGTATGTGCCTGATGCCAAGTGGGGTTACCCGACAGGTCAGTCGTGGCAAAAGCCTGGCTCCGTTACACGGACCGAACCAGACAGAACCAAAGGTGTCAAATATTCCTGGATGAAGGCCCCCCGCTGGAAAGTTGGCGGAGTGTATCATGCCATGGAGGTAGGTCCATTGGCCCGCATGGTCGTTCAGGGGCTGTACGTTGACGGTGCGCTGCTGCGCGACACATTTGTGGTT
The DNA here is from genome assembly GCA_018334075.1 of Actinomycetota bacterium. Lineage (NCBI taxonomy): Bacteria > Bacillati > Actinomycetota > Actinomycetota bacterium. The sequence continues at coordinate 9,692 of JAGXSC010000033.1, read as the reverse complement.
GGTGGCCATTTCGACTATGCCGACTATTTTGATGGCGCAGCACTCGATGGTAGGTGCGTCGACGCCGGACTGTTGGCCGCATTGGGTGCGGAAGGCTTGGCGGGGGCTGTTACGACCTGGATCAGGGATCTCAAAGGTGGTCTTTCCACGATGGATCGTCTTCGTGCCCGTGCGCTTGAGTCGCTCCTATTGGTCCAGCTTATACTGGGTCCCTTCAATAAGGTCACGGGCGTCTTTGGTTCCGTTGGTGTGGTCGGTGGGGATGCTGCTGTTCCGACGAGCGGCTGGATAGGTGCAGCCGCAGCCGTTGCCGATGGCCCGAGCTATGTCTCAAGGGCCGTGCCGGTGAACCCCAGAAGCTCGTATGGCGCCACCGAAGCTCCACGCGGCTCACTGTCACATCATGTGAGCATCGACAGAGGAAAGATCGCTTCTTACCAGTGCGTCGTTCCGACCACCTGGAATGCTTCGCCGAAAGACGCTTTGGGCGCTCTTAGAGGTGGCAACGGTCGCGGTGCTATGGAACAGGCGATGATCGGTTCCCCGCATGCCGGCACCGCCCCCGGTCCCGGCGTTGAGGCCATGCGTATCGCTCAATCATTCGACCCGTGCATCGCTTGCGCGGTTCACTAGAGACTGGAGGTGATAAAGTTGAGAAAGTATACTTTTCTGGCGGTGCTGACGGTCGCGCTCTTCTTCGCGATGGGCTCCATGGCATATGCGAACTTCGGTCCGCACGGCGGCTACTCCGACGACACGGACTCTTGCGCGGCGTGTCATAGGGCACACACTTCCTTCTCGCCGATCCAGCGCACAAATTACCTCGGCGGACAGCCTATAGGAACTATAGGAAGCGCGCTGCTGGTCTCTTCCGCTCAAAGCATGCGGGAGTTTTGCACGGTTTGCCATGGCAACGATGCTCCGGGCGCGTCGACCAACGTCGTCGCCGGCGTATTCGATGGCGGTCCATCCGCGCCCTTTGGGACACCCATTGACCCAGGTGCGGGAATCTTGTACGCAACCAATTCGTCATTCGGCGCCACACTGAACGCCGGCGGTTTTAGTTACTTGGGAGGTAATGCCCCGGTGACCTCCATGCATAGCATGGCGCCCGAAGATCCTTCCAGCCCACTTACAGGTACGGTGGCGCCTCTTTGGGGCTTCGGTTCTGCGGCGGACACTTCGCGGCAGCTACTCTCCGAGTTCACCTGTACCAGCTGTCATGACCCTCACGGCAGCACGAACTACCGATTGCTCAGAGATGCGCTTCCGGGCGGAGCTGTCGGTGGGTATAATGCCGCCGGTCAGCCGGATCCATTCGTGATCTCCTCTGAAGAGGGATATCCGGTGCTGGGCTGGCTGCGCCAGGAGGCAGGCGCCGCGCAGATGGCCGACTATAGGCCAAATTACACCGCGCCTCAGTATCGCAACACTGGCCTTCAGGGCGAGAACATCTCGGGCTGGTGCGCGGGATGCCATCAGCGCTACGATGAGTCCGGCACGATGTATGATTACGGGAATTTCCTTGCTGCTGGCACAGAAGCGGTTGGAGCAATGCCCTTCCATCGCCATCCGGTGAACCGTCCGGTAGGTATGATGCCGAACACTTCCTTGAGCAGGGAGCCGGTCATCGACAGCAAGATTCCACTGGAGCGGACGATGGCGGCCGCAGCTCAGACGACGTCGTCCGCCACATGGGGATACGGCGACATGCTGGGCTGTCTTACCTGCCATCGCGCTCACGGCACCAATGCGACGATGGAGGGTTGGGCGGAATCAAGCCTGGCGACGGGGAGCGGCGAGACCACATGGGTCGTTGAGCTCGATCCGGGCAGCGGCGGCGTGAACCCGAACAGATCCAGCTCGCTTTTGCGCGCGGACAACCGTGGTGTCTGCCAACGTTGTCACAATATGTAGGAAGGTTTATGACGCGAACACGAAATATTCTCGTGTCATGAGTAAAGGTTGATAAGCGGGGGTTCCGGAGTTGCTAGCCGGGACCCCCGCCCGCAAGGACTATCCAGAAGGAGACTCAATTGATGCTTGAAAAGCCGCGTTTCGCGCCCGCCTCACCGCACTATCGGGGCATAGGCCTGATGGCGAATCCTTTCAGGACTTCGCTCAGAGACGACGCGCTTGACGCGCCGGCTCAAGTCACCTGCCACGCAGAGGCCCTGCGCCTGATGGTGGCTCTCGACGCCGAGGCTGACCGTGAACGCGCAAGACCCGTCTGGGTCACGAAATCCGAAGACATCCCTGATTTCTACACTCGGACTCCGCTTTCCGAAACCCTTTCGGTGCTTTCAGTAAGCGATGAGCTCAATCTTCTCGCCGCTTATGTGCCCTTTTTTATGATGCGTCGCGGCAAGATCAGAAGTTCGCTTGAAATGGTCGCGGAAAAGCTTGCCGGACAGGATTTTGCGTTTACCGCCGCATGTTTTGCCCGCGCCGCCCTAAGCGATCCCGATTTGGAGTTGCTGGAAACGGCCGGCCTCTCTCTACCCGAAGCCGCAGAGTTGGCAAAGCGTTTTGACGATTCTCCACGGGAGATGTCAACCGAGGTGTTCGGTCCTGATGTTCCAACGCGCGAGAGTGGGCCGGGCGTCGAGGAGATCGTCGGTGACGGAGCGTTGCGGATGGGTAAGCTCGAGGTCGACCCGGAAACCGACGACGAGGAAACGGGCGCTGACACGAAAATCGACGACGAAGAAGCAGGCGCCGACACGGAGGATTCGGGCGAGACGCCTTCCCTCATTTACTTGAAAACATATGCCCGCAAACACATCTCACCTGTAGTGGCTCGCGGGCTTGAGGCATATATTGAGGGCGGTTCTTACGCCCTTGCCCAGGAACTGAAGATCACGAAGGCCCCGCGCAAGACGCTCGCCGCGCTTGGCCGCTTTGCGACTTACAGGTTTCGCAAGGTCGTGATCGTCTACGATCAATTCGCCAGCTGGCCGCTTGCGCCCGAGGATTTGCGTGTGCGCATCGCTGGAGCACTCGCCGAGATAAGAATGCTTCTGTCGACGACGGGTACACTGGTTTTTTTGGCGGACGATCATGAGTTGCCTGAGATAAAAGAGCAGTTTTCTGGAGCTCGTGAGGTCCTGTGGTCGATGTCGCCGCTCTTGGAAGAGGTCTCTGGTGAGTCCAGCATCCCGTCTGGGCTGGTAAACTTCGCGCTTAGCGCCGCCAGCCTCTCCGCCGAGATCCCCCCACAACTTCAAGGTATCGAAAAAGAGGCGCAACCAGCCGATGCTGGCTTTATTGGCAGGCTGGGAGAGATTGTCGACAAGCTCGCGGGCACGGATGAGTCCGTCGAGGTCAAGGCGGCCGGCGTCGCCTCCGGATAGGAAGATAAATGTCTCGCATAGCAGCCATATTCAGGAAGCTTTTCGCGACCCGCCGTGCACGCCTGGCGGCCTTCGTTGTGGTGCTGACCGCAGTGATATTTGTCATGGCGGCTCTGTCCCAGGCGCCGCGATCCGGCGACAGAGATACGACTACCCGACTTCCTGACGGCGAGACCCGCCAGGGGGCGGAACAGATGCCGCTTGAAGGCGAGGAGGCCACCAGGGCGATTATTCAAGGCGAAGGCGGCCGTCGAACAGCGGGTGACGGCAGGCCGACAGGCGCGGGTGATCCCGAGATGCTGGCCGCAGGCGCCGCCACCACGCCGGGTGAGGGTGACACCGCCGCACCGGGTGAGTGGGAGGCCCCCGTCGATGATATTTCGGCGCTTCTGCCTGAGAAAGTCGATGGACTTTCACGGGGCAGCGTTACAAAGGACGAATTCAACGCCGTGGTCCCCTTCGATCCGGTTGCCGGAGGGCCTTACGCGGGCGCGCGCAGAGTGTTGATGTCGGTGCGTTACGCCGACAGCGTCGAGGTGGCTAGAAGCTATCGCGATCAGGTCAGCAAGGTCGTTTACCCGAAAAACTCCGCCGCCGTAACAGTTCAAGGCATCAATGGGTATTTTGGTACCGACGGCAGGTCACTTGCCACGGTCTCGTTCACGCGCGGCCGGTTTGTCTTCGAAGTCGTGGTCACCGCTATTGGTGATCCAGCGGCGTTGAAAGACGCGGCACTCCGCATCGCCTCGACGTTTCCCACGGAGGTTCAGAGATGAAGGCCATTTTAGCGTCAGCGGTTCTGACAGCCGTGTTTATGGTTTCGATTTCCGCCGAGGCGCCATTTGCTGGCGCCGCCCCTCCGAATCAACCTATGACGATCGTTTCTGAAGGTTTTGAGTCCACATTGAGCGCCGCGTGGCAGCTCGGTCCCTGGGTAGACCCCGTACGTCCCTCGACCGCCCATTGGGGGCGGATGTCAAACGTGCGGCGCACTGGGAGCTTCTCGCTTTGGTGCGCTGGAACCAGGGCCAACGACTCTCCCGGCGTATGGGGTTATTATCCCGCCGCCACCGGGGGCCATGCGCGCTTGAATCTGCCGCAATTGGCCGATTACTACTCATCGGAGGTGTCGTTTCACTACACGATGCCCACTGTCGGCGCGGCGGATTTCTTCACCTTCTCCTGGCACGCCGACGGGGCGCTTTTCGGCGATACAGGAGGCGAGGTTCCGACCACCGGCGCCGGCGTTTGGTTACAGCGACGGCTTGTCTTTTCTTCGGCGGCAAATACCGCGAATCTTTCCCGGACGCCGGGAAGTATGCGCTTCCAGTTTCTGGACAACGTCGAGGGGCCATTGCAGCTTCCCGCAACCGGCCAGGGACCCAGCATAGATGATCTCGTCGTCACCGGGTACAAGTACGGGCCGGTGCGCAATCTCTCGGCGACTACCACGAATACGGCCGGGATCGTACTGCGATGGGAAAGGCCGATAAGGGCTGTCGGCAGCAGTGAGCCCGAGGAGCGCGAGATATCCTACCGGATTTGGCGGCGCCCGACAGGGGCAGGAGCGTGGACGGAGCTTCCACGCGCCGGCAACGGTGACCTCTCACATGTGGACACGTCTGCCGTGGCTGGCGTGCAGTACGAGTATTCAGTGGTCGCTCATGACCCGATACCAGGCTTTGGATACGGGCAGCCGGGGGCCGCCGCACAGGGCGTGCGTCCGATCTTGAACGTCGCCACATTCACACTGGCAGCCGATTCCACCACAATCAAGCGTAGATGGCCTGTGAGACTTACCTACCGCGCCGAGAATACCTCACTCACCAACATCACTAACATCACCTTGCGCGATTCGTTTGCCGGGCTCACTGGATCGGACGTTTTCACGAGGCTCGATCCCGGACAAGTCGGCATTGTCGAAAGAACCCGCTTCCAGAGAGCCTCTGGCGATGTCACTGCTACGCTCACAGGCATCGCGGGCTCAGACCCCATTACTATCACGGTGGGCCTGCGGATCACGGTGAAGGATCCGCCCAGAAGGGTATCGGGCAATGACCGCATCGATACCGCAATCGCGGTAGCGCGGGAAGCTTTTCCCGAGGGCGCGGACAACGTCATCATCGTCTATGGCTGGAACTACCCTGACGCTCTCTCGGCCTCAGCCCTTGCTGGCGCGCTTGACGCACCGATCCTTCTGGTGAGAACCGCTTCTTCCGGCGCGGCCGTGCTTCAGGCGATCCGCGATCTTGGTGTCAAACAGGCATACATCGTTGGGGGCTACGGCGTGGTTTCCACTGGCGTAGAGCGTGAAATAGACTCCCTGCCCGGAGTTTCTGTGGCCCCCCGGATTTACGGCATTAACCGTTTTGCGACGGCGGGCGCCGTGGCTCGGGAAGTCAGCAAAATCACCACGCCGACAACGGTGTTTCTCGCCACAGGACACAACTTCCCCGATGCTTTGGCGGCTTCAAGTCTTGCCGCTAGGGGGCGCTGGCCGATACTGCTTACCAACACCGCGGTGCTTTCTCCCGAAACCGATCACGCCCTTCGTTCGATACGCCCTGAGCGCGTCGTGATTTTAGGGGGTTACAGCGTGGTGTCCCTGGAGGTTGAAAACGCTATAAGGGGCAACTCCGCGTACGGCTCGCCAGAGGTCATAAGAAGGGCAGGCATCAACCGCTACGAGACGGCCAGGCAGGTTATCGGGTGGGGAGTGAGCGCTACGGGCGGCAATCTGGCGCCCTCAGGAATCGATGGCTTGCATTTGGCGACGGGCGAGAATTTTCCTGACGCGCTTCCTGCGGGAGTGTTGGCGGGTAGGCCGAAAATCGCCTGGTGGCCCTTGATGCTCACTCATCCGACCGTGCTTTCACCGGCGGCCAGGGGTGTCATCATGGACAACCGCGGAGTGTCGCATGTTACCGTCATCGGCGGCATCCACGCGGTCAGCTCGAGTGTGGAGAGTGCCGCGAGGAACCTGATTGCGCCGTAAACTCTTATTCGCTAGCATGTGGTACATGGCGCGCAAAGAGTCGCGCCCGACATATCTCCGAGTCCGGATGTCCTAAAGCCCGCAGTGCAGGTGCCATGGACGCCGGACCGATAGGGTAGGAGTGGAAACGCTTTTGCCTCCCGGTGGAAAGGAGAAAATGGATGGATGCACGTACTTTAAGGTTCGCCCACTTAAGGCGGACGCTCCTGGCGCTTTTGCTGGGAGTCGCGGTTCTGGCGGGGTTCGGGTGTGCCCCAGCGGAGCAACCGGCGCAGGAACAGCCGGCACAGGAGCAGGAGGTCACCGAGGTCATATTGGCCTCAACAACCTCAACCGAGGACTCGGGTTTGTTTGAGGTCCTGATCCCGGCCTTTGAGGAGGCCAACCCTCAGTTCAGAGTTAGTGTTGTCGCTGTAGGCACCGGTCAGGCGCTAGAAATTGGCCGAGCCAAGGACGCCGATATCCTTTTGGTGCATTCGAAAGAGGACGAGGAAAAGTTCGTCAGTGACGGCTACGGGAGCGAACGCGCAGACGTGATGTATAACGACTTCGTTATCGTCGGTCCGCCGGCTGATCCAGCACAACTCAAGGGGACGGCAACCGCCGCCGAGGCTCTTGAAAAGATCGCCGCCTCGCAGGCGTACTTTGTCTCTCGCGGCGATGATTCCGGCACGCACAAGAAGGAGCTCAGACTGTGGAGATCGGCGGAGATGACTCCGACAGGGCAGTGGTATCTTTCTATCGGCCAGGGCATGGGCGATACGTTGTTGTTCGCCTCGGAAAAGCAGGGTTATACCCTCACCGACCGCGCCACCTATCTTTCAATGCGTGACAAGATCGAGCTGGATATCGTTGTGGAAGGCGATCCGGCCCTGTTCAACCAGTACGGGGTCATTCCTGTCACTGACGCCAGCAATCCACAGGGTGCGCAGGCGTTTTTCGACTGGCTTCTCTCGGCTGAAGGGCAGGAAGTCATCGCGGGATTTGGCGTCGATAAGTTCGGTGAGCCACTGTTCGTTCCGAACGCCCAATAAGGAAAGTTTGTGAAATTTGGACGTATTCACTGAGGCGCTTGTCGCTGCGTACACGCTTTTGGCAGGCGGCTCACCGGAGATCTGGAATATCATCGCCACGACGTTTTACGTGTCGGTGGTCTCTACCGTAGCAGGCATGATGATTGGGATGCCCGTGGGTTTTCTCATGGGCATCTCACGCTTTCGGGGCCGGCGTTTCACGATGGCGCTCATGACGACCGCGATGGCGGTTCCACCCGTTGTCATAGGCCTGATCGTGATGATGGCTCTGTCAAGAACCGGCCCCCTGGGCTTTCTCGGCCTGCTTTATACCGTCAACGCCATGTCGATCGCCCAGACCATAATATCCGCGCCGATAATCGCTGGACTCACGGCCGTCGCGGTGGCCTCGGTCCCCTACCGGCTCCGGCTTCAGGCGCGCTCGCTGGGAGCCTCCTTTATGCAGGAAGCGTTTTTGACGCTAAAGGAGGCGCGCCTGGGCGTGCTGGCGGCGGTGGTGACGGCTTTTGGCGCCGTGACCCGCGGAGTGGGAGCGGTGATGATGGTGGGCGGCAACATCGAGGGTCAGACCAGGGTGCTTACCACCGCCATCGTTCAGGAGGCCCGCCGAGGAGAATTCGGGCTCGCCCTCGCTCTCGGTCTGATCCTGCTTGGCATCACCTTCTTGATCAACGCTCTTCTCGTGGTGTACCAGCACTCCCATGAGCGCCTGGAGCGGGGGTGAGGACCAATGCTCGCGGGTGAGGGACTCATCAAGTCTTACGGGAAGCGCACGGTCGTCGACATCGAGCGGGTGGAGGCCGCCGCCGGGCGCACGCTTGGGATCGTCGGTCCTTCGGGCGCGGGCAAATCCACACTACTCGCGTTGCTCGGCCTGCTGGAAAGGCCTGACGCTGGAAGAATCGTGTTTCAAGGCAGGCAGGTGGGCGTTGGCGACCGGCAGCAGCGAATGCGGTTCGCCGCGGCTTTCCAAAATCCCTATCTCTTCAAGGGAACGGTCGCCGACAATGTCGCTTATGGCTTGAAGTTACGCCGCATATCAAAGCCGCAGCGCACGAAGCGCGTCTCGGCGGCTCTTGAAAGGGTTGGCCTTGAAGGGTGGGAGTCGACATCGGCGCTCACGCTGTCCGGCGGGGAAGCGCAGCGAGTCGCGCTGGCCCGAGCGCTTGTGCTCGAGCCGGAGGTGCTCTTTTTGGACGAACCACTCGCCTCGCTCGATCCGCTTTTGAAAAGCACGCTCGCGGCGGATTTCGCCAGGATCATCCGGGAAAACAGCATGACTGCGGTGTACGTTACCCACGATCAGCAGGAGGCCGCCGCGATAGCCGATGACCTCGTTGTGATGCGTGAAGGCCGAATCACTGCGTCAGGACCTTTGGCCGAGGTAATAACGCTTCCCACTGACAGGTGGACCGCTGCCTTCCTCGGCGCAAGATCTCCGCTTCATGGCGTCGTGGCGCGTCAGGAAGACGGCTTGGTAACGGTTGATACTGGGTGCTGTGAAATTGTCGCGGTCGGCACCATACCAGCAGGATCTCGCGTTTTGCTTGGCGTACGGCCGGAAGATGTCATAATCTTTGAAGCCGCCGAAGAGATTTCGCGCTCGACGGCGAGAAATCTGCTTCCCGTAAGAATCATTGAAGCCGAGCTTTGGGGCGTGGTGAGCAATGTCGTGCTGGATCTTGGCGGCCAGAATATTTCGGCACGTGTGACCAGGTCATCGATGCGTGAGCTCGGACTTGCATCAGGCATGGAGGTACAGGCGATGTTCAAGGCTTCGGCGGTCATGGTCAGAGAGGAGCGGGGCGAAAGTGACCGACTCATCTGACGAAACGGGTCGGCTCCCAATTACCGCCGCGGTGCTGGCGGGCGGGCGCAGCGAGCGCATGGGGATCGACAAGACGCTCCTGGATTTCGATGGCCGTCCGCTTGTGGTTCACGTCGTGGAGGCCGTTGGAGATATTTGCGCCTCGACGCTTGTGGTCACGAACCGTCCCGATGCCGCCGCAAGCGCCGGGCTTCCGCCGGAGGTGCGCATCGTGCAAGACGAGGTCGCCTACCAGGGGCCGCTCGGCGGTCTTGTCACCGCGCTTTCGCACGCGCGCGAGGAGTGGGTACTTGCGCTTGCCGCCGACATGCCCTGGCTTCAGCCGCGCATCGTTCAGGCGCTTTGGGCGCGCAGGGAAGGCGCTGACGTTGTCATTCCCGTCTCGGCGAAGGGGCCGGAGCCGCTGCTGGCGCTCTATCGCAAGGAGGCGTGCCTGCCCGCCGCTCGTGCCGCGCTAGCCAGCGGCCGCCGTCGGCTTGTGG
>JAGXSC010000032.1 GCA_018334075.1 Actinomycetota bacterium | reverse complement strand
GCGGTGGTGGGAAGCTGGACCGTTGATGGGGAGACGCGGTGGTGGGCGGAGAATCGCCACCAAAACATAGGTGATCACACGCCTGTATCGAAAACAGGACATCCAACTGTAGGCTCTACTACAGCTACGAGCAGAGCCGGTCTTCCGATCGCATGGGCTCCTGTCACAGATTGCGAAAGCTGCCACGACCAAACCGATAGCTCTACCCGAACAGGCTATACCTTCCCGCACTCACAAACTCCAAGGGGCACTAGTGCCACAGGACCTTCCAGAGCATGGCTTTGGATGAGCTGGGCAGGATCTGTGGGAGCTACAAGGCAACCTGTCGCATCCGAAGAGCAAAAGGCCTTTGACGGCAACTGCCTGAAGTGTCACAGGAGCGCAGAGGCAACAGCCGGAGTTGGCATCACTTACTAGGCGAGCTGCCGAGAGGGCACGCGCCCTGCCTCTCGGGCGCAAACCCTGGCGAGATCCACCTTTGCGGCTGACGGCCTTAGCTGCCGCACGCTACAATGTCGCTGGTGTCGTTTTGGCGGCTTTTTCTGTCAGCTAGGAGCTAATACTATGCTTGATCTTGCGGGCAAGCGCGTGATGGTTACTGGCGGTTCGGGGTTTCTCGGCGGCTTTGTGCTTGAGAAGCTCCAGGCCCGTGGGTGTGCAAACGTGTTCGCGCCCCGGTCGCGTGAGTTCGATTTGACTCGTGCCTCTGATATCGCGCGGGCTTTGTCGGTCTTTGAGCCGCAGGTCATCATTCATCTCGCTGCAGTGGTGGGCGGCATCGGAGCGAATCTTGATGAGCCAGGGCGCTTCTTTTACGAAAATGCGGTGATGGGCATCGAGCTCATTGAGCAGTCACGCCGAGCCGGTGTCGAGAAGTTTGTGTGTGTAGGCACTGTTTGCGCGTACCCGAAGTTTGCGCAAGTTCCTTTTCTCGAAGATGCCATCTGGGACGGGTATCCTGAGGAGACCAACGCACCCTACGGGATCGCGAAAAAAGCGATGCTTGTGCAGTTGCAAGCTTACAGACAGCAATATGGGATGAACGGTATCTTTCTTCTGCCCGCGAACCTCTACGGGCCCAAGGACAACTTTGATCTGCGCACTTCCCATGTGATCCCGGCGATGATTCGCAAGTTCATCGAGGCTCGTGACTCCGGAAAGCCCTCCGTCGCGCTGTGGGGCACAGGCCAGCCCAGCAGGGAGTTCCTATTTGTCGAGGACGCCGCAGAGGGCATTTTGCTCGCCGCCGAGCACTGTGACGCGGCCGAGCCGGTCAATCTCGGCGCTGGATTCGAGATAACAATCCGCGACCTGGCCGAAAAGATCGCCTCGGCGACTGGCTTTACGGGCGATATCGTCTGGGACGATTCCATGCCCGATGGTCAGCCGCGCCGTAGCCTTGATACTCGCCGCGCACGGGAGCGGTTTGGTTTTCAGGCGGCCGTTGGGCTTGACGAGGGGCTGCGGCGAACGATCGACTGGTTCGAGGGCACTGCGCCTGACGCCTTGGATCACAGGGCCGCGACGACATCGCCATACATGCCAGCAGTAGAGAAGATACTCGATGGCGACAAGATCATGGCCATCGTCCTTCGCGGCTCGATGCGCGATCTGGGGGTAGTGTTTTTCTCGCCACCTGAGTTCTCGCAACAGCTCGGATTCATCAATCACCCAGCCGGGCATGTGGTATCGCCCCATATTCACAATCCGGTATCGCGCGAAATCACCTATACCGAGGAAACACTATTTGTGCGAGAAGGCCGGATTCGAGTAGATATATATCGCTCTGACCGAACGCTACTGGCCTCACGGACGCTTACCGGCGGCGATGTTGTTCTTTTGGTTTCGGGCGGGCACGGGCTTGAGGTGCTCGAGCCTTCTTCGATCATAGAGGTCAAACAAGGGCCTTACGCAGGCGATAGCGACAAGACAAGATTCAAGGCCGAGTCGTGATTCCCGTCAACGAGCCGGTATTAGGCGCCCTGGAGTCGAAATACGTAAACGAGTGCCTGGAAACGGGGTGGATTTCCTCGGCGGGTCGATTCATCGAGGCTTTCGAGGAAGCGTGGGCGGATTATTGCGGTATGCGGCACGGTGTTGCTGTGGCCAACGGCACGGTCGCGCTCGAGTTGGCCGTGTGGTCGCTTGAGCTGGATCCCGGTGATGAGATCATCATGCCTACGTTTACCATCGCCTCATGCGCGCTTGCGGCGATTCGCAACGGCTGTGTGCCCGTGCTTGTCGACGCTGATCCCGAGACCTGGTGCCTTGATGTTACGCGGCTTCAGGACAGAATCACATCGCGCACCCGCGCCATCATGCCGGTGCATGTCTACGGGCATCCGGTGGACATGGACCCTGTGCGCTCGATCGCTGACGCGCACGGGCTTTACGTTATCGAGGACGCGGCCGAGGCGCACGGTGCCACCTATCGCGATCGCAGGTGTGGCGGACTGGGGGATATCAGTTGCTTTTCCTTCTACGCCAACAAGATCGTGACTACCGGGGAAGGCGGCATGCTGCTTACAAACGATGATGAGCTGGCAAGACGCGCCCGCGAAGGTCGTAACCTGTGTTTTGGAACCGGTAACAGGTTCAGGCATGCGGAGGCGGGCTATAACTTCAGGCTCACGAACTTGCAGGCAGCCATCGGGCTCGCCCAGACCGAGCGAGTCGACGAGCTTGTGGCGCGCAAGCGCCGAATCGGCGCACGCTACAACGAGCTACTCTCGGACCTGCCACTGCAGTTGCCGATCGAGCGCGAGTGGGCCACCAACGTATATTGGATGTACGGCATCGTACTTGCCGAGGAAACCGGGATCGACGCCGAGACTCTCGGCAGGCGTCTGATCAACCTGGGAGTACAGACTCGACCGTTTTTTGTGGGGATGCACGATCAGCCGATGTTTTTGGAGCGTGGGATGTTTGCGGGTGAGAGATACCCTGTGTCTGACAGGCTCTCCAGGCTGGGACTTTATCTGCCTTCAGGCCTGGCGATTACCGCCGAGCAGCAAGATATGGTGGCAAGCGCGGTTCGTGAGGCACTAGGCGCATGAGGATAGGTGTTGTTCCCAGGCTTGAAAGGTATATCGGCGGGGGCTACCAGTACTCCGTGACGATGCTCGAAAGGCTTTGCGAATTGGAAACTGGGGACGACTTCGTGGTTTTCACCTATGGTGGCCAGTCGGTGCCCGAGGGGATTGCTCTGCCCCGGCCCGCGGTGCCGCTTCGACGCGCCTCGGGAGTTCTCGGCGCTATTGCTGCGCGGCTGGCAAGTGCGCTCAGGCCTGTCAACGCGGTCGACCCGGCGTGGACGCGTTTTTTCGCATCGCACGGCATCGACATGCTCCTCTTTACAACCGAAAGCGATCTGGCAACCAGCTCAGGGGTGCCCTACATTGTCGCGATTCACGACATCCAGCACAGATTGCACCCCGAGTTTCCCGAGGTCTCGGCGGACGGCGAGTGGGAGCTTAGGGAGGAGAGGATCCGCCGGCTTATTGCTGGCGCGCTGGTCGTGTTGGTGGATTCGGAGACTGGCAAGCAAGACGTGCTTGATCACTACTCCGATACCGGAATCGATCCGGAGGCTGTCAGGCCGCTGCCGTTTCTGCCCCCCGACTATCTCGCCGCGGTCGATCTGGAGCCTGACGACCTCGCGCGAATCCGGCAAGAGTATGAGATTCCCGAAGTGTACTTGTTCTACCCCGCGCAGTTCTGGCCGCATAAAAACCATAAGCGTGTCATCGAGGCGATCGGCATGCTCGCCGAGGAAGGCTTGCGCGTGCCACTCGTACTCGCCGGTTCCCACACCGGGGATCTGCGTGAGCGGACTTTCGCCGAGGCTATGCGCACCGCCGAGGAGCTTGGTGTGCGTGACCTCGTTCTCTATCTGGGATATGTGCCCGACGAAGTGATGCCCGCGCTCTACACCGGCGCGCACGCACTGGTGTTCCCGACATTTTTTGGCCCCACCAATATCCCGGTGCTCGAAGCGTTCGCGTTTTCGTGCCCAGTGATCACCTCGAACATCCGCGGTATTCGCGAGCAGGTGGGAGATGCGGGCTTGCTGGTCGACCCGGAGTCTGTCGATGCGATCGCCTCGGCAGTACGCAAGGTGATAACGGAGCCTGGGCTCGGCGCGGCGCTCGGCCAGCGCGGGCGTGAGCGACTGCTCTCCTATACTCGCGAGGACTATCTGCGGCTTCTTACTGAGGCTATCGGCGAAGCCAGTCGGCGCTTAGCCGAGAGAGCGGGGAGAAAGTGAACTCTTGGGATCACGAGCAGGGGCTGACTCCACACGCGAGTGACAGTGGTGTGGTGTTTCGCGCTTACGCGGACTATTACGATGCGCTTTATTCGGACAAGGATTATGCGGCGGAGTGTGCCTTCCTTGGCGAGGTCTTCAGGCGCGAGAGTGTGCCTGAAGGTGCGCGGGTGCTAGATCTTGGTTGCGGAACAGGGGGACACGCGCTTTGCCTGGCGACAGCGGGCTATCGGGTGACAGGAGTCGATCGTTCGCCGGAGATGATCGGTCGCGCGAAGATGAAAGCGGCGAAAAGCGAAGGCCTCTCTGCCGAGTTTGTTGTCTCGGATGTGCGGCATGCCGAACTCGGACGCGATTTCGACGCTGTCATCTCGATGTTCGCGGTGGTCTCATACATGCTTGGGGACGAGGACCTCTCGGCGATGTTTGGCACCGCCCGCCGACATCTGTCCGAAGGCGGAGTATTCATCTTCGATTGCTGGCACGGCCCGGGCGTGCTTGCCATGCGTCCTTCGGTAACTTTGAAGCAGGCGCAAACTGAAGATGGCGGGCGTGTTGTGCGCACTGCCACGCCATCACTGGACAGCGCCTCCGGCACCGTCGAGGTCGACTACGAGATCGAGCATCTGGATTTTGAAGGAGGCACCGTTGCTATCTTGCGCGAATCACACACGTTGCGGTATCTGTTTCCTGACGAGCTGAGCGATCTGCTCTTTGCGAGTGGCTTTGAGCTCTTGAGTCTGACTCCATTTTGCGATCTTTCACGACCCGCCGATGAGCGAGACTGGAATATCACAATCGTCGCTCGGGCTGTATGAAAAAGGACTTCGCCTAGCAGGCGCAGGTGAGAGGGTTTTTATTTCGAGCGTGACCGGAGAAGGCCCGGGGCGTAGCTTATGAGTTTTTCCGCTTCGTAAACGCTCGAACAGCGCCAAGCGCGAAGGCTATGTCTGAGCGGCGTACAATCAGCATGCCTGCAAGTCCGATGCCCGTAGTTTTCAGGAAAACTCCGATGATGTACGCCGAGCCGATCGTGTATGAAATCAGCGCTGCGATTGCAGCGCCGATAATACCGAGCTCGGGAATCAATAGGATGTTCAGCCCCAAGTTAAGGATCAGTGTCGCGACGCTCAGCTTTGGAAACAGCGTGCCGTGGCTGGCAAGATAGACGGATGACTGAGCTGTAATACCCCAGATCGCGATCGCTGGTACAAGGATTTGGATCACCAGGGCAGCCTCGGCGAACGGTTCGCCGAAGATCGTTACGACCAGTGTTCTTGCTGCCAGCATTAAAGCCACGGACGCAACCAGCAAAAGCACTGAGAGCAACCGGGTGATCAACGCCGTCAGCTCGGCTCCCTCTGATGCGCCTTCCTGAAACGCTCTGGCCGCAAGAGCGGCAGCGATCGCCTGGGGTGCATAAAATAGCACCTCGGCGATTGAGACACCGATTGAATAGATTCCGACACTGGTGGCTGAAGTTAGTACTCCCAGCAAGATAAGGTCTTGTCGCAGCTCCAGGTATCCCATGATCGTTTGGACGTAGCTGCGCCCGGCATAAGAGATCTCTTCGCGCAGCCTTGAGTGTGAGGGAGCGGTAAGGGTTTTTACTTTTGTGGCCACAAACATAGCGATAGAGGCGCAGGTAAGGCCGGCCAGTGTTGCGAGAATCAGTGTGTGCAGGGTCAGGTGACCTAGAAGCGCGAGTGTGATCGCCAGCAAAAAGGAGACGATTGCGGCGATGGTAGTAGCTATGGCCTGCTCTGTTACCTTGCCTAATCCCGTAAGCACGCCGGAGAGGAGGTTTATGATCATCATAAATGGTAGAGCAAGAGAGGCTGCGATGATTGTCACTAGGGGTATCGTGGCTAGTGCCGGGATGAGCTGGTGCATAGCGATAGCGACCATGGGGACGCCAATCAACGACAAGCTAAGCGCCAAGTACATCGAATCCGACACCGCATGCTCCGGTAGACGCAGGCGGCGGCCGACGTAGTACGCCTTGGCGCCTTCGAATCCAAGGCCGAGAATCAATGCAGCAACCAAGGGAATCTCAAGCAGGAGAGCCAGTTGACCTTTGACCTCCGGGCCGAACAATCTGGCGACTATCACTGACAGTAGAAAGCTCCCGGCCAAGCCAATGGCGGTGCTAAGTGCAACAGCAAAAGACCCGCCCACAACACTTGTGTGACGGCTGTTATTGCTTGGGGTCGGATCTGCCGTTTTCGTCACAGCGTCTAATAAACCTCGGGTTTCTTGGGAAAAACAAAACGACACCAGCGACATTGTAGCGTGCGGCAGCCAAAATGTTAGAATTCCAAAAACGTGTATGTGTGGAGAGGGAGTCAAAAATTCCAAAAACGTGTATGTGTGGAGAGGGAGTCAAATGAAGTTTCAGGGAACAGCGCACAAGTACGGCCGCGACGTCGACACAGACGTGATTATCCCGGCCCGCTATCTCAATACGAGCGTCCCCGAGGAGCTCGCTAAGCATTGCATGGAGGACCTCGATCCCGAGTTCGTCAACAAGATTGAGTTTGGCGATATTTTGGTCGCCGAGGAGAACTTTGGGTGCGGCTCAAGCCGTGAACACGCGCCGATTTCAATAAAGGCCGCCGGAATTAGTGTGGTCATAGCAAAATCCTTCGCGAGAATCTTCTACCGCAACGCGATCAATACCGGTCTTCCGATAATGGAGTCCGCCGAGGCGGTCGAAGGCATCTCCGACGGGGACGAGGTTCGGGTTGATGCTGATGCCGGAGTTATCATCAACGTCACAACCGGCAAGACCTATCGCGCGCAGCCGTTTCCTCCCTTCATCAAAGATATTATCGAAAAGGGCGGCTTGATCGAGATGGTCAAGGACAAAATCAGCGCTAGGTAGCTCGCTCTCGGTAGCCTGGGTCGATCGCGTCGATGATCGCGGCGATGCGCTGTAAGTCGTTCGCCTCGCCCGCAGCGATGAGTTCGTCGATCTTCTCGGAAAGTCCGCGACCTTGCGGCTTGGATTTTTCGACTTTCAGGATGCCTTTAACGCCGGTTGCGACTAGGGATTCTCTCTCTCCCACCAAGGCTTCGTGTAGCTTCTCGCCCGGTCGCAAGCCGGTGAACACAATTTCGGCAGTGGCTCCAGAGAGGGCGATCATCCTTTTGGCGAGATCGGATATCCGCATGGGCTCGCCCATCTCAAGCATGAGGGTGTCGCCGGATGCCCCGATCGCTTGTGCCTGCAGGGTGAGACGCGCCGCCTCGGCAGCGGTCATGAAATAACGGGTGACATCTTCGTGCGTCACCGTGAGCGGCCCGCCGCGGCGTAGCTGTTCCTTGAATATGGGGATCACAGAACCTCGGCTGGCAAGAACGTTTCCAAAACGCACGATCATGATCTCAAGGGTCTGGCGTTTTGCGGCTTGAAGGGCGATGAGCTCGGCGATAGCCTTCGACATGCCCATCATGTTGACCGGGGCGACCGCCTTGTCTGTCGAGATGAGCACCAGGCGCTTTACCCCGTGCTGCTCGCAGGCGGCTATGACGTTTCGGGTGCCGGCCACGTTGGTTTTGATGGCTTCAGCCGGCGCCAGTTCCATCATCGGCACGTGCTTGTATGCCGCGGAGTGAAGAACGATCGCGGGCTTGTATCGGCCGAGCACAGCATCGAGTCCTCGTTGCTCCTTGATGTCACATATGGCTATCCGCGCAAGTCCCGGATGCGAGTGTTCAGTCTGGAGAAACAGTTCGTAGAGCCGCGTTTCGTCGATGTCGATCAAGATGAGTTTTTCGGGCGACAGCAAAGCTAGTTGACGGCACAGCTCCGAGCCGATCGTGCCGGCTGCCCCGGTTACCGCCACGATCTTGCCGGTCACGGTATCCCGGATCTTGTCGACATCTATCGGTGTCGGTTCCCGGCCGAGAAGATCTTCGACATCGACGTTTTGCAGATCATCCAGGCCGACCGATCCTTTGGAGGCGAAAAGCGAAGGCATGACGCGCGCTTTAACGCCTGCATCGGCCGCGGCGTTCAATATTCGACGCACGGTTTCTTTTGGAGCCGAAGGCATGGCGACGATTACTTCTTCTGCGCGGTGCGATGAAACCGCGGTCGCCAGTTCTTTCGTGCTTCCGAGCACAGGCGTCCCGTCAATAGTGCGGCCGAGAAGGGACGGGTCGTCGTCGAGAAAGCCTGCCACACTCATTCCGAGATCAGGTCGCGCTTTTATCTCTCGCAAGAGCAGGTGGCCGGCGCTTCCCGCGCCCACGATCAGCACTCGCTCTTTGTCCTGCTGCCGCAAGGAGTGGAGATGCAGCACGATTCGAAGCCCCAGGCGTACTCCTGCGGTTGTGACAAACACGAGAACGGCCTGGATGAAAAGTACGCCCATCGGAATGGGACGCATATCCTGCTCGAGCGGCATGAGCATGTTGGCGCCGGTAAGCAAGGCAAGGCCGAGCCCTACAGCCGCTACAAGGCGCAACAAAACGTCGATGCCGACGTAGCGAAAGACCAATCGGTAAAGACCAAAAAGTGCGAAGAGCAAAAGGTATGTGGGGGCGCTTACAACAGTCAGGGCGGGCATCCAGCGTTCAAAAAATGTAGGAACCGCCCCTTCGAACCGGGCGTAATAGGCAAGCAGGGTCATAAGGGCGATAAGCGCGGCGTCTAGCGCCAGAAGTGTCCATCTGAATGTCCGATTCATGCGCGTATCCTATCATAGCGCTGCTCTCTTCGCGCCACGGCGCTTGCTGCTAAGCGGGCTTGAGCGCCTCGGCGTAGAGCGCTTCGTATGCGGACAAAACATCCGCGATCGCGAACTCCTCACGGGCCCTGTGCTGCGCGAGCGCTCCTTTACGGCGCACTTCGGAGCGGTCGGCGGCCACAGCGTCTATCGCGCTGGCTAATGCCTCCACGTCGTGCTTGGCGACGATCCAGCCTGTGTCGCCCACGGCATCAGTGATGCCTCGCGTTTGCGTCCCGATGACAGGAACGCCCATCGACATCGCTTCCAGAATCGAGCGCGGCAGGCCCTCTCTCTCGGAAACTAGCGTCAGCACGTCGCTCGCCGCGAGAAGTGCGGGGATGTCGTTTCGAAACCCGGCCCATCGCACACGACTGGCCACTCCGAGCTCCTCTGCCAGCTGCCGCAAACGCGGTTCGAGGTCGCCACTTCCGGCAAAGACGGTGACAATCCGGCTATCGCGCGTCATTGCCAGTGCTCGCAACAGGTGCTCATGTCGCTTGACCGGCGAAAACTCGGCGACCATCGCAATCAGGAAAGCGTCTGAGTCCACATTCAGCTCTCGGCGGATCCGCTCCGCTTCACCGACCGGCACGGCACTTTGCGAGAAGATTTCGGTGTCGACTCCGATTCCCGGAATCAGGCGAATTTTTTCCTGGCTAATACCCTTGAAGAGCTTCGCCGAGGCGTAGTCCTCTTCGTTGATTGTCACGAGATAGTCAGTCCATGGTGCGGCGGTGGCCTCAAGCGCCTTGAAGGCTGTGTGGCCGAGAAGCGGCTGTCCCTTGTAGAAATGGAACCCGTGTGCCGTGTAAATGATCACCGGCCTGTTTTCCGGATCTATGGACCGCAGCGCGAAGCGAGTGATAAAAGCCGCGATAGGGGTGTGCGCGTGCACCACCTGGTAGCCGCCTTCCACCACGATTCGGCGGACTCGATTCCAAGTGTCGAAGTGGTCAGCGAGCGCAAGCGGATTGCGGCTCCACGTGATGTCATAGAGGGTGTCGAAGGAAGCAGCGATACCGGGACGCTGAGTAGCTGATTTGGTGAGCACATCGATTCGCCAGCCCAAGGACCTGAAGTGCTTGGCAAACGGCAGCAAAAAAGCCTCCACCGTGACCGGCACGGTTGTCACGAACAGTGCCGCTTTTGCTATAGACTTCGTTCTTATCGGTACTCCTCGACGCGCATGGATAGTGAAAGGGTGTAACGACGATGGTACATCAGCGCTTAGCATATGCGATACTCAAGCGATGAGCGAGCTTGCAAAGGAGTGTTTCGATAAAACGCCGGTGCGCTTTTCGGTGGTCATTGTTTGCCTGAACGCCGAGAAATACATCGGAGAGGCGCTTGGATCCGTCATCGAGCAGGATTATCCCTCGTTTGAGCTCGTTGTAATCGACGGTGGATCCACCGATGGGACTCTTGCGGTGATAGACGGCTACCAGAAGCGACGCCCCGAGCTGTTTCGCCTGGTTTGCGAGAAGGACAACGGCATCTACGACGCGATGAACAAGGGGCTTGCCCTGGCACGCGGGGATTACGTGGTTTATCTCGGCGCCGATGACAGGATGACGCCGGACGCGCTGGCGGTTGTGGCGACCGCAGCCGAAAAACACGGCCACCCGCAGATCATCTGCGGCGCGACCAGGGTTTTCGGGCATGGTAGTGCCTGGGAGGAGCCCGCGCGATCTTTTCGTGGCAGCGGCATACCCAAGAGGGCGCCATCCAGGCATCAGTCAATATATGTCGCCCGGGAAGCACTTGTGGCCATAGGCGGCTTCGATCTCTCCTGGCGCATCGCTTCTGATTACGAAGCCTACCTGCGGCTTGTCGAGCGCGGCGCCGAGGAGTTGCTCATTCCGGAGATACTCTCGGAGTTTCGGCTTGGCGGTGTGAGCTCTACGCTTTGCCTGGCAACCGCGACCGAGTATCGGGAGATCCGAGTGGCGCACGGCGCGCATCCGGTTTTCCAATGGCTCGTCATGGTGAAATCACTTACAGCTGTCGCGGTGTTTGGCGTGCTGAGACGCTTCTCCTCGGCAAGAAGGAAAGGCTCATGACCGGCACTAGCACTACCGCGAAGCGGCCATTACGTGTGCTCGTCGTGACGCTGGGCAGATTTGGTGGTGTCACCGAGTACGGCTGGATGATGACCAAAGCGCTTGCGGCTCACTGTGAGGTCGCGGCGGTGTACTCCGCCTCGGCGGAAAATCGCCGGAAGTGGGAGGCGCTCGACGTCCCCAGGCTCAAGGTCCCCACGTTTGCCAGCATTCCGGGGATGCTGCTGTCGTTCCTGGATCTTCCGCGCTTCGCTCGCATCTGGCGTTTTGCCCGCGAGTTCGAGCCCGATATCATCTACTACCCCGGCGGACACGCGTTCAAGCCGGTGCTCGACATGGTATTGCCGCGCCGAGCCAGGATCGTGCTGACCGTCCACGATCCGCAGTTGCACGAAGGCGAGGACTCGCTGCTCTTCAGGCTGCTCGACTCCGTAAACCGCATACGCGTCCACGGGTATGTCCTTCTCAACGAAACGCAGCGCGAAGGATTTATCGCCCGCCGCCAACTGGATCCGGACGCAGTTACGGTAATTCCGCTTGGAGTTTTCGACGATCTGCCGCAGTCAAGCGCAGCGCAGAACACCGATTCCCGCCGAGACCTGCTCTTCATCGGTCGCATCAGGCCCTACAAGGGCATCGGCGTGCTGCTTCGTGCGTTTCGCGACGCGAAGATCGACCCCTCCATCCGTCTTGTGATCGCGGGCGACGGCGCCTTTTCCGCCGAGGAGTCCGCGTTGCTGCGTGAAGTGGCTCACCGCGATGTGCGGGTGATCAACCGGTGGCTCGAGCCCGAAGAGATCCCTGAGCTGGTCGCGCAGGCGAGGTTCGTGGTTCTACCCTACACTTCCGCGACCCAGTCGGGGATCGTTCCGCTCTCTTCCGCCTTCGGGGTACCAGCGATCGCCTCCGCTACAGGAGGCATTGTCGAGCAGGTCGAAAACGGGATCACGGGACTGCTCTTTCCCGCCGGCGACCCGGCCGCGCTTGCCTCGGCTATCGAACAAGCCTACTCGATGGACGACGAGTCTTACCTGCGCATGTCCAACGAGTGCCGCGAGCATGCCACGCGAAAGTGGGCGTGGGACGGTCTGGCCGCAAGGCTCTTGGAGTTCATGCGCAAGCTATAGCGATACTAATCCGGTAAGATACACTTTTCGCATACCACACATACGTCGTTTTACTTGCCGAGCGTCGCTTTATCTGTCGAGGAGGTTTTGTTGTGACCACCCACCGCATTTGCCTGTTGCCTGGAGATGGTATCGGTCCTGAGATCACCGTTGAGGCGCTGAAGGTCCTGCGCGCCACGGAAACCCGCGAAAACGTGCGGTTCGAGATCGCCGAGGCGCTTCTCGGCGGCATCGCCATCGATGAGACGGGCGTGCCTTTGCCCGATGAAACTCTCGAAGCCGCGAAAGAGGCGGATGCGGTGCTCCTAGCCGCTATAGGCGGCCCAAAGTGGGATACGACAGATCCGGACAAGCCCCGGCCGGAGCAGGGGCTTCTCGGCATACGCAAGGAACTTGGCCTGTACGCCAACTTGCGTCCCGTCAAGCTGTTTTCCGCCCTGAAAAGCGCCTCGACCCTCAAAGACGAGGTGCTTCAAGGAGTCGACATGCTGATCGTGCGTGAGCTTACCGGCGGGCTGTACTTCGGGAAGCGGGCGCGCGAGAGAGGCGTTCAGGGTGCCGCGAGCGACGGCGGGCCTGGTCAGCGGGCGTACGACACGATGGAGTACCATGAGTTCGAAGTCGAGCGCATAGCCCGCGTGGCGTTTCGATCAGCACGCGATAGGCGCGGCTGCGTCCATTCGGTGGACAAGGCAAATGTGCTCGAATCGAGCCGCATGTGGCGCGAGGTCGTCCATCGCGTACACGCCGAGGAGTTTCCAGATGTAACCTTGCACGACCAGTTGGTTGACAACACGGCGATGCAGCTTATCAAGTGGCCGGCGCAGTTCGATGTCATCGTAACCGAGAACATGTTCGGCGACATCCTCTCAGACGAGGCTTCGATGCTGACCGGATCGCTCGGGATGCTCGCGAGCGCGTCTCTCGGCGACACATCAGCGCTGTACGAGCCCGGTCACGGCAGTGCGCCCGATATCGCCGGAGAAAAGATCGCGAACCCGCTCGCGATGCTGCTCTCAGTCGAGCTGATGCTGCGTCACTCCTTTGGTATGCACGCGTCCGCCGATGCCCTTTCCGCCGCGATCGAGCGCGTCCTTGACGAGGGTTGGCGCACACGGGATATCGCTGATAGCGGCACGCCAGCCGCCAAGGTAATTGGCACCGAAGAGATGGGCGACCTTGTGACCGCCGCGTATCTCGGAAGTTAGGTGCCTGAAGGTACGCATTTGGCGTGTTCTTGCAGTACACTAATACGCCACTGAAGGCCTGGAAGCAAAAAGGGGTGCTTGAGAATGGCGCTGACAAAAGTCGACAAGATCTGGATGGACGGCGAGCTGGTCGATTGGGACAAGGCTAATGTCCATGTCCTGACGCACGCACTCCACTATGGCTCCGGGGTTTTTGAGGGCATTCGCTGCTACGAGACCGCTTCGGGCCCGGCGGTGTTTCGCCTGACCGAACATATGGAGCGTCTGGAGAGCAGCGCCGCGATGCTGCTCATGGATATCGACCATACGGTCGAAGAGATGGTCGAGGCGGTCAAAGATGTTATCCGCGTCAACGGCTTGCGCTCATGCTATGTTCGCCCGCTCGTGTTCCGGGGATATGGGGTGATGGGACTGGATCCTTTGCCGGCTCCCGTCAGCATGGCCATCGCGGCCTGGCCCTGGGAGACCTACCTCGGCGAAGAAGCGCTTCTTCATGGCGTGGCCGTCGGTGTGTCGAGTTGGCGTCAGCGCGGCATCAATTCGACTCCTCCGGCGATAAAGGCCACCGGACAGTACATCAACTCCTCGCTCGCCAGGATCGAGGCGAACAGACACGGGTACGCCGAGGCGGTCTTGCTCAACGAGGAGGGGAAAGTGTGTGAAGGCACCGGCGAGAATCTCTTCATCGTCAAGAAGGGAGTTATCCATACTCCTCCCGTCTCCGACGGCATCCTCGAGGGCATCACTCGCGATAGCATAATGACGATCGCTCGCAATCTGGGCCACGAGGTCAGGGAGAGTTCGCTTGTCCGCACAGACCTCTACACCGCCGATGAGATGTTCATGACCGGCTCGGCGGCCGAAGTCGTGCCCGTTCACTCGGTCGACGGCCGTAGGATCGGAGAGCCCGGACCCGTTACCCTCGGCCTGCAGGATTACTTCTTCAGGGTCGTGCAAGGCAAGGAGCCGGCTTATGCGGCCTGGTTGGAGCATGTGTAGCGAAGCACAGCCGATAGCTTAGGGGCGATGCGACGATGATTACCCTATACGACACCACATTGCGGGACGGCACGCAAAGAGAGGGACTCTCCCTCTCCGCCGAGGACAAGGTGCGAATCGCCTTGCGCCTCGATGACCTGGGCATCCATTACATTGAGGGCGGCTATCCCGGTTCGAATCCCAAGGACGCCGAGTTTTTCCGGCGGGTTCGTGACGTCAAGTTCGAGAACGCCGTCATCACCGCGTTCGGCTCGACATGCAGAAAGGGTCTCTCGGCGGACTCGGATCCCGGGCTTCAGGCCTTGCTCGAGACAGATTGCGCCACTTTGTGCATCTTCGGTAAGGCATGGGACCTTCATGTGACTGAGGCCCTGGGCACAACCCTGGCCGAAAATATCCGCATGGTGCATGACAGTGTCGCGTTTCTCAAAGCGCAAGGCAGGCAGGTGTTTTTCGACGCCGAGCACTTCTTCGACGGGTATGCCCGAAACGCAGGATACGCCATTGAGGTGTGTCAAGCCGCGCAGGCGGCCGGCGCGGACGCCATTGTCTTGTGTGACACGAACGGCGGCACGATGCCGCATCAGGTTCTCTCGGCGGTGACCGCGGTCTCATTGATGCTGGATGCGCCACTAGGCATTCACGCGCACAACGATACGGGCTGTGCGATTGCCAACTCGCTGATCGCGGTCGAGGCGGGCGCGACCCACGTGCAGGGGACCGCCAACGGGTACGGCGAACGAGCCGGAAACGCCGATCTGCTTACGATAATCCCGTCGCTCGTCTTGAAGATGGGCAAGGAGTGCATCACTCCCGATCAACTCAAGCTGATCACCGAGGTCAGCCACTTCATCTCCGAGACAGCCAACCTGTCGCCATACCCGCACCAGCCGTACGTGGGCTCCTCGGCGTTCGCACACAAAGGCGGCGTTCATGCGAGCGCGGCCGCGAAACTCCCCGAGGCATACGAGCACATCGATCCGGCGGCTGTGGGTAACCTCGCCAGGGTGGTGGTCAGTGAACTTGCGGGCAGGGCCTCGCTTACCATGAAGGCCCGCGAGATGGGGATCGATCTTACGGGCGATCAAGAGGTTGTTTCCTCGGCGCTTGACAGCATCAAGCACCTTGAGCACAAAGGATACAGCTTTGAGACAGCGGACGGCTCGCTTGAGATACTGCTGCGCAAGAAGCTCGGCACGCACGAGCCGCTTTTCCGCCTAGAAACGTTCCGGTGCATCATGGACAAACGCGAGGACGGCAAGGTTGCCACCGAGGCTACAATCAAGATTCACATCGGTGGTCACAGATATATCGCCACCGCCGAGGGCAACGGGCCTGTCAATGCTCTTGATAACGCCTTGCGCATGGCAATTGGCCGCTTCTATCCGCGCCTCGAGGACTTTGAGCTGACCGATTTCAAGGTTCGTGTCCTTGATGAGAAAAAGGGTACCGGGGCTGTCACCCGGGTTCTTATCGAGACGAGCGACGGCGGGAAGAGCTGGGGCACCGTCGGGGTCAGCGAGAACATTATCGAGGCCTCATGGGAAGCGCTCGTCGACTCGGTCGAGTACGGACTTATCCATCCTCCAGGCGAGCACCCTCATTCCGGCGACGAAAGTGTGACCTGAAAAGGAATTACATGGCCTCCATCGAATATAGCCATCAGGGGTGTGGCATATCGGATATCCGGAGGCGCAAGATGCGCGTCGTGCGGGTTTTGAGGGACAGCGACTTTCGTTATGGGCTGGCTGATGACCACTGCGTCACGCTCATCTCCGATAACCCATTCGCGGCCTGGGAGCCCGAGGCGACTCTGATGCTCAGCGAGGCATCACTTTTGACTCCGGTAGTGCCGACCAAGATAGTCTGTGTCGGCCTGAACTATCGAGGCCACGCCGCCGAGCTCGGCCAGCCGCTGCCTGAAGAGCCCGTTATCTTCCTCAAGCCCCCCACGTCGATAAACGGCCCCGGAGGCACAATTGCAATTCCTGCCGGGGTCGGTCGTGTCGACTACGAGGCGGAACTTGGTGTGGTCATCGGCCGCAGGACCCACAATGTCACCCCCGCCGAGGCCAGTCAAAACATCCTTGGATACACCTGTGCCAACGACGTGACCGCCAGGGATATTCAGAAGCGCGACGGGCAGTGGACCCGCGCGAAGGGGTTTGACGGGTTTTGCCCCTTAGGCCCGTGGGTGGAGACCGACGTGGATCCTGAAGATTTGCTGATCCAGAGTATCGTCAACGGCCAAGTGAGGCAGGAGGCTCGCACTAGCGAGATGATTTTCGACGTCTACACGCTCGTATCATTCATCAGCCAGGTTATGACACTGGTTCCAGGTGACGTCGTCTTGACAGGAACGCCTGCCGGGATAGGCCCAATTTCGCCGGGAGACACCGTCGAGGTAAAGATCGAGGGCATCGGCTCTCTCGTAAACACTGTCGTTTGACGCGTTTATCGGCCGTCCGTCATAAACCATAGATTTTTTGCCGAGTACAGGCCCCAGATGTCGGCATCGAGTGGTATTCTCACTACGATATGTTGTGTGATTTACGTGTTTTCCGCGATTTGGCGAATGGGTGAAAGCTTGTGTCGTTTGTCCATCTTCATACACACTCGGTTTATTCACTTCTCGATGGTGCGGCTCCACTCGATAAGCTTGTAGATAAGGCTCGTGAATGCGAGATGCCCGCTTTGGCGCTGACCGATCACGGTTATTTGTATGGCGCTGTCGAGTTTTTCCGCAGGGCATCTGAAGGAGGAGTAAAGCCGATCATCGGGTGCGAGGTTTACTTCACGCTAGGCTCTCGTCTTGATAGAAGCAAGAAGCCCGATCTTTACCACCTGTTGCTGCTGGCGAAAAACGACGAAGGTTTTCGCAACATAAAAGCTCTCGTGAGCGCGGCTGCTGTAGAGGGCTTTTACTATAAACCTCAAGTTGACATCGAGCTTTTGCGCAAGCACTCCGGCGGTCTTATCGGCACTAGTGCATGCATGAGTGGAGTCATCTCCAAATCCCTTGAGCTCGGGATGGTGGAAACAGCCCGGGAGTGGGCGATCAAGTATGCGGGGATCTTTGACGACGGCGATTTTTACCTGGAGATACAGGACCAGGGAATCACCGCTGATAATGGAGTGACCCAGGAAAATCTGTGCGCGGGGATAGCTGATCTAGGACGTGAGCTCGGAATTCCTCTTGTGGCCACGAACGATGTGCACTACCTGTCTCGCGAAGACGCCACCACACAAGACATGCTGCTTTGCATCGGCACGGGAACAACGCTTGATGACGCGAACAGAATGAAGTTTTCAAACGATGAGTTTTACATGAAGTCCGCCGCCGAGATGAGCCAGTTGATGTCGGCTTATCCTGAGGCGGTGGCGAACACACTCGAAATCGCGAAGAAGTGCTCCGTCAACCTCGAGTTCGATAAGATACGACTCCCCATCTTTCCTGTCCCTGCCAGAGTGACCCAAGATGAGCACCTGAGGAGCGAGTGCATACGGGGGCTTGAGGGTCGCTATGGTTCGACTGTGCCAGAAGACGCCATGGCGAGATTAGAGATGGAGCTAAATGTAATCAGAGAAAGCGGATTCGCTCCCTACTTTCTCATAGTTGCCGACTTTGTTCGCTGGGCCAAGGGAAAAGGCATCGGCGTAGGTCCAGGGCGAGGGTCAGCTGCAGGCTCGATCATCGCCTGGTCGCTGGGTATCACGAGCCTAAATCCGATAGAAAATGGACTGCTCTTCGAGCGTTTTTTGAATCCCGAACGACTCGAGATGCCAGATATCGACATCGATTTTGATGATGAGCGCCGAGGGGAGGTTATCGATTACGTCAAAGAGAGATACGGGGAGGACAAGGTCGCGCAGATCATTACATTCGGCACGATGAAAGCGCGAGCCGCCGTTCGTGATGCCGGAAGAGTTTTGGGTTATCCATATGGAGTTCCCGATCGAGTCTCGAAAATGATAGTCGATGACCTGAAGGCGACGATAGGGTCGTCGCTACTCCAGAACCCTGAGCTCAGGGAAGACTATGCCAGCAACTTGGACACCAAGCGGATTTTAGACGCGGCTTGCGCTCTCGAAGGGAAAGTGCGCGGCGAAGGCGTACACGCCGCCGGTGTTGTGATATGCCCAGATCCGGTCTCGGAACACGTCCCCGTGAAGTACGACACGAAAGGTGGAGCCGTTATCACCCAGTGGGACGGCCCGACAGTCGCCAAACTCGGTTTGCTCAAAATGGACTTTCTCGGCCTTCGCACACTCACCGTTATCGCCGGAGCGGTAAACAACATCAAGGCCAATCATGGCGTGAGCATTCAGATCGACGATATCCCGTTCGATGACAAGGCTACATTCGAGCTGCTACGCCGAGGAGACACCATGGGCGTCTTTCAGGTTGAGTCAGCGGGGATGCGGCAGTTGCTCAAAAAGATGAAGCCCGAGACATTCGGTGATGTTGTTGCCATATTGGCGCTCTATCGCCCGGGGCCTTTGGGCTCAGGGATGGTGGACGACTTCGTTGAGCGCAAGCACGGCCGCAGACAGATTACATACTACGACGATCGGCTAAAACCGGTGCTCGAGGAGACCTACGGTACCGTGGTCTATCAGGAGCAGGTGATGCGCATCTCGATGGAGATGTGTGGCTTCTCGGCGGCGAAAGCGGACAAACTTCGCAAGGTCATGGGCAAAAAACAGCCGGAAGTTTTGGCGCAGCTAAAAAGTGACTGGGTAGACGGGGCGGCCGCCAATGGTTACGACCCCGCTTTGGCCGAGCGGATGTGGAACGATATCGAGCCGTTCGCCGAGTACGCTTTCAACAAGTCCCACTCCGCCGCGTACGGGCTGATAACCTTGCAGACCGCCTATCTCAAGGCTCATTATCCCGCGGAGTATATGGCTGCGGTGCTCACCAGCTATCAGGGAAAAACCGAGAGCATCGTCAAGTACGTTGCCGAGTGCAACAGGGCTGGCCTGAATGTTTTGCCGCCGGATGTGAACTCCTCGCTAAGGGACTTCACGGCGACATCGAGCGGAATTCGGTTTGGACTTGCCGGAATTCGCGGTGTGGGTGAGGGGGTGGTCGACAAGATCGTTGAGGCACGACTTGAAGGCGGAGCGTTTGCGTCGCTGCACGATTTTTGCGACCGGGTAGATCTGGGCAAGGTCAACAGAAAGACTCTGGAAGCGCTGGTTAAAGCCGGCGCTTTCGATTCGACAGGCTATCCGCGCAAGCAATTGATGTCGCTTGTCGATGAGTGTGTGGAGCGCGCGAGTCGGCGCCAGCGCGACCGTGAGAGCGGCCAGGTCTCAATGTTCGATCTGTTTTGCGAGCTCGATGATAGCCATACGGAAGAGATTCCTGCGCCAAATGGGCAGGAGTGGAGTCAGAAGATGAAGCTCGCCTTCGAGAAGGAGATGCTCGGGATATACGTCACCGATCACCCTTTGCGTTCTTTGGCTGGCAATCTCTCGAAGGTTGCGGATCATTCGGTCTCGGACATAGATGAGCTTCAGGTTGGCACCTTCGGCTGGTTTGCCGGAGTTCTTACATCAATCGACAGAAGGCCTACGAAAAAGGGCTCGATGATGGCGATAGTCACGCTGGAGGACCTCGGCGGCGCTGTCGAGACGCTCTTCTTCCCTCAGATGTATGAGAAATATCGGGATCTGGTAGTCGAGGACGCAATCGTCTGCATCAAGGCCAAAGTTGAGGAGGATGATCGGGGTCGAAAGCTCATCGGCTTTGAGGCGAAACCCATCGACGTCAATGCCCCGGCTTCTCTTCCCGGAAAGATCGTCGTTGAGACCAGCCACAGTGCAATCGCCGATGGACGCTTCGAGCACGTCAAAGACCTGGTGGAAAGATACCCGGGGGTTGACACTCTCGAGTTTCACCTGCAGGGTAGCGGTTCAGTGAAGGTTTTTGCGTGTGGCGGCGTGGATAGGTTCGCCAACGGGTTGCATGCCGGACTTATCGAGCTCTTTGGCGGCTCGTGTGTCCGTCCCGTGCGCTGACCGCATCGCCGAGAAGATGGAAGAGAGCTTATGAGACCTGCGATTCCAAGAGGATTTAGGGATGTGCTGCCGCGAGAGGCTCGCGAGCGCACACATATAGCGCAAGCGATGCTCGACGTAATGTCAGCGTGGGGTTACGGAGCCGTCGAGACCCCTGTCGCCGAGGAGTACGCTGTGCTCCAGGCGGGAGTAGGCAAGTCGCTTGAGGGAACCGCGTTTCCGTTTTTCGACGCCGATGGACAGCTTTTGGCCCTTCGGCCTGAGATGACGGTACCGATCGCGAGACTCGCGGCTACCAGATTACGAGATAAGCTGGCCCCTCACAGGCTGTGCTATCACTCCGATGTGTTTCGGGAGCACGCTTCGCTGCGCGGGCAGCCGCGTCAGTTCACTCAGGTCGGGTTGGAGCTTATCGGCGGCAAAACTCCCGCAGGAGACGCCGAGATCATCGCTGTTTTGGTCGAGGCGCTGCGTGCGACGGGGCTTTCCGGCTTCATCGTAAGGGTCGGTACCGTGGAGGCCCTAGAGGCTCTCATCAGGGTCTCGGGTAAGGACGAGCCTTGGCGACAAGCGGTTCTCGGCGCGGCTCAGAGCAGGAATCTTGTAGCGATCGATGCGCTTGCCGGTGCACAGGACGTGAGTGCGCAGGTTCGAACGGCGCTTGTGACCCTGCCGCGTATCCGCGGAGACCGGCGCTCGCTAAAGAGCGCTCGTGAGGTCGCCGGGTTTTGCGACGGGGTGAGCGATGCGCTCGAATCGCTTGAGGCTACATGGGAGCTGCTGGAGGCGGCCGGCGTCGATGACGCTGTGTCGATAGACTTCGGGACGATGCGCTCGTTTGGCTACTACACAGGGATGGTACTCGAGGTGTTCGCGCCGCAGTTGGGCGTGGCTATAGGCGGAGGAGGTCGCTACGACTCTTTAATGTCGGAGTTCGACTCGCCCATGCCGGCCGCCGGCTTTGCGGTGGGGATCGAGCGCGTTCACATCGCCCTGTCGCAGCAGGATAGACTTCCGCAAGCCGAGGATGTCGATGCGGTGCTTGGAGGAGAAGCGAGCCATGCGTTTGCGGCTGCGCGCCAACTTCGCGAAAGCGGAATGCGGGTGCGTCAGAGTCTGCGGGCAGGTGAGGAGCTCGTGGCCGAGGCGGCTGCTTTCGGCGCCAAACAAGTGCTGCTGGCAACCGGCGAAGGCCTCTATCGCCTTGACGAAAAGGGCAGTCCGCAGGAGCCCTTCGATATCGGGCAGTCGCTTTTTTCGCAACGACCTGCCAGTACCGGAGGCAAAGTCACATGATGGTGAAGAGAAGCACGCAAGCCGCAGGATCCGAACGAGCGGAGCGATTGAAATTCGCGATTCCCAAAGGCGCTCTGGCAGGAGGAACCCTCGAGGCGCTGGCCTCGATAGGAGTCGACCCGCGGGTGATCAAGGAATCCGGCCGCCAGCTGGTTATCGCTACCGGTCGTTTCGAGTTCATAATCGGCAAACCCAGTGATATTCCGGTCTATGTGGCGAGCGGTGCCGCTGACCTCGGTATAGCCGGCAAGGACGTGCTCGCCGAGCTTGACTTGGACGTCGCCGAGATCGTCGATCTGGAGTTCGGAGAGTGCCGGATGGTGGTAGCCGAGCCCGAGAACAAGCGCGAAAGTGTCGAAGAGGCGTACGCGCATCTCGGAGTGATCAGGGTGGCCACAAAGTATCCTCGCATCGCCGAGAGACACTTCGCGAGTCGCGGTGTACAGATCGAGATCGTGAAGCTAAGCGGCAACATCGAGATCGCGCCGCTCATCGGCATCGCCGATCAGATCGTGGATATCACGCAGACGGGCACCACCCTGAGAGAGAACGATCTTGTGATCGTCGACGAGGTGATGCGTTCCTCGGCAAGGCTTATTGCCAACCCGGGAAGTCTGTGTACGCGATCGGAAGCGATGGCGGAAGTGATAAGCGGATTGAGCGTCAAGCCGCTACAATGATTCGTACTTTTTGGCGTGAGTGCCTAGCGGAAGGGTCGTCGACAAGATGCTGCGCCGTATTGAGCTGGAAGCAGGGGAGTTTTTAACCGAAAAGCAGTTGCGTCGCTCAGGAGGCATCGACCCTTCGGTGGTAGCGGTCGCGGCAGAGATCGTCGATGCGGTCTCCAAGCGTGGCGACGAGGCCTTGAGGGAGTACACGCGGCGCTTCGATGGCGTTGAGCTTTCAGGTTTTCGCGTCTCGCAAGAGGAGATCGAGGCCGCGCTGGCCTGCGTGGACGATGAGTTCCTGAGCGCCCTTGCGATGGCCGCCGCTGCCATCGAGGAGTTTCATCTTCGGCAGGTCGCGCAATCGTGGTTTACGACTTCCGGCGGCGTGTTCCTCGGGCAAAAGGTCACTCCCTTGAGGCGTGTCGGCGTCTATGTTCCCGGCGGTCGCGCCCGCTATCCATCGAGTGTCTTGATGGGAGTGATTCCCGCTATTGTGGCGGGTGTCGAAGAGATCGTGATGGTCGCTCCTCCGGATGCGAGCGGAAGCATAAATCCCTACACGCTTGCCGCTGCGGCGGAAGCCGGGGTTACCGAGATATACAAGATCGGCGGCGCCCAGGCGATAGCGGCGCTGGCTTACGGAACAGATTCGATTCCTCGGGTTGACAAGATCGTAGGACCCGGGAATGCCTATGTCACAGCCGCAAAGAAACTTGTGCTCGGCGAGTGCGGTATCGATATGCTGGCCGGACCCTCCGAGATACTGGTGCTCGCGGATGCCTCGGCAAACCCCGGCTTTGTCGCGATCGATCTCATGGCGCAAGCAGAGCACGACCCGAAGGCTTGCACGTACCTGGTCACAACGGATCGCAATCTGCCGGCAAGGGTAGAGGAAGCGCTGGAAGATCTGCTGCCAAACTCTCCGAGAAGCGAGATTACTCGGCAATCCTTGATCGACAATGGTCTGGTTGTGACATGTCCCGATCTGGATACGGCGCTTGCGGCTGTCGACTCGATAGCTCCCGAGCACCTGGAGATTCAGATGTTGGAGCCCTTTGAAATCTTTGGCAGGGTTCGTAATGCAGGGGCGATATTCGTTGGACCCTGGACGCCGGAGTCGATTGGAGATTACACGGCGGGGCCGAATCACGTCTTGCCGACCAGCGGCACGGCCCGGTTTTCAAGCCCGCTTTCCGTAGACGACTTCGTCAAGAAGTCCTCAGTGCTCGCGTACTCTTTCGATGCGCTTCAGGCAGACGGACCCAACGCCATGGTGTTGGCCGCAAGGGAAGGCCTTTGGGCTCATGGAGAGGCTGTGGCGATGCGCCTTGAGGCTGGCGAAGATGCTGACGGAAGCGGCTCGCGAGCCTTGCATCGGCGTGGCGGGAGTGAGGCTTAGTGAAGAGCATACGCGGCCCAAGACCGGGCCTTGAGAACCTGGTTCCTTACGACCCGAAAAACATCAAGGCCGACGTCGTGTTATCCAACAACGAGCATCCGGCCAACCTCCCCTCAGAAATCCTGGAGTGGTTTTCTCGGCGGATATCGCGGTTCCAGTTCAATCGCTATCCCGATCCTGTGGCAACGGAGCTCAGAGCACTGATCGCCGAGGCTAACGGCCTGGATCCGGATAATGTGCTCATCGGCAACGGCGGAGACGAGCTGATACTCGATATTTTGCTCGCCTGGGGCGGACCGGGTCGCACGCTTATCGATCTTCCGCCCACCTTTGCGATGTACTCGATCAATGCGCACATCACGGGGACAAACATCGTGCGCATCCCTCGCGATGACAACTTCTGCGTCGACGCCGATGCGCTACTCGGTCGTCTGAGCCAAGGGGATGTCGATGTTGTGATGATCGCCAACCCGAACAATCCTACCGGCAACCTCTGCACTGAGACCCCGCTCATCGACGTGCTCAACGCCTCTGACGCGCTCGTGCTCGTCGACGAGGCCTACTTCGAGTTCTCGCGGCACACCATGCGCCCTCACATGGAAAGGCACCGCAACCTGGTCATCCTGAGGACGTTTTCCAAGGCTTTCTCGATCGCCGGCATGCGAGTCGGGTATCTGCTCGGCCATGAAGATGTTTTGCGGGAGATAAGAAAGGTGCGCCAGCCGTACTCGGTAAACTCCTTCTCGCAGTGGGTTGCGCTCAAGACCTTTCGCGAAAGGGTCGTTTTTGAGAGTGCGATTCGCGAGATAATGAGAGAGAGAGACAGGATCATCTCCGGCCTGTCTGAGTTCAAAGAGGTAAGGGTGTTCCCGAGTGAGGCGAACTTTGTGCTCTTCAGGGTCGAGCATGCCACCGCGCTCTGGCGCGATCTGCTGCACACGCACTCCGTCCTGATCAGGGACTTATCCCGCGCCGAGGGCCTGGAGGACTGCCTGAGAGTCACGATCGGATCCGCCGAGGACAACACCGCGTTTCTGAAGGCGATGCGCGATGTATTGCAGGCCAGGCGGGAATCGGAAATCATTACAAATGGTGCGGTTGCCGCGCATGACGCCAGAGAGGAAGCAGGTTAGTGACGATGATGCGCCACTCCACGATTTCCCGGGAAACGAAAGAGACGTCGGTTTCGATCACCGTTGACCTGGATGGCTCCGGTACGACATCTGTCAGCACAGGGGTGCCATTCTTCGATCACATGCTCGACGCCCTTGGTCGGCACGCTCTTCTGGATATTGACGTTCAAGCCTCCGGTGATCTGGAGGTTGACGCTCACCACACAGTCGAGGATGTCGGAATCGTCTTAGGCCAGGCGGTAGCTCAGGCTTTGGGTGATAAGTCAGGCATAAGGAGGTTTGGCTCGGCGCTTGTCCCTATGGACGAGGCGCTGGCACTTGCCGCGATAGATATCTCGGGGCGCGGCGGACTTTACTGGGAGGTTGAGCTTCCGATCGAGTTTATCGGAACGTTCGACACGACGCTTGCCAAAGAGTTCCTTGTCGCATTCGCGACCAATGCGGGGGTGACGCTGCACGTCCGGTCGCTTTCGGGCGAGAACAGCCATCACATCATCGAAGCGTGCGTCAAGGCGACAGCCCGGGCGCTTAGCGAGGCGGTGTCGCTCGACAGCCGCGTGACGGGAGTACCTTCGACCAAAGGCGCTCTATGATAGCCGTTGTCGACTACGGCATGGGCAATCTGCGAAGTGTCCAGAAGGGTCTGATGCGAGCTGGCACCCTCGATGTGCTTGTCACTGGCGACGCGGACAAGATCGCCGAAGCTGACGGAGTCGTGCTACCGGGAGTCGGCGCTTTTCGCGACGCGATATCGAACCTGGAGAGCTTCGGAATCAAAGACGTGCTGCTGCGCAAGATCGCCGAGGGCACGCCCTTTCTCGGCATCTGCCTTGGGATGCAGATGCTGGCTGATGTCGGCTACGAAGACGGGCAGTGGGCAGGGCTTGGCGTCGTAGCCGGCAGGTGCGACCGGCTTCCTGAAGGCGTGAAGGTGCCTCACATCGGCTGGAACACCGTGCGATTTACGGACAGCGAGCTTTTCGACGGGATCGTGCAAGACTCGGAGTTTTACTTTGTCCATAGTTACCGGCTGATTCCCGATGACACTTCCTGTATCATCGGGAGCACCGAGCATGGAGTCGCTTTTGCATCGGCGGTTCAATTTGGCCGGAGTGCATATGCTGTGCAGTTTCATCCGGAAAAGTCGTCGGAGACGGGACTTAGGCTTTTGGGTAACTTTGGCGATATCGTGCGGGAGGTCAAAGCGTGAAGATATTTCCAGCGATCGACATTCTGGATGGAAAGGCCGTCCGTCTCTATCAGGGCTGCTTGGACGCGGTGAAGGTCTACAACGACGACCCGGTCGATCAAGCGCGGAAATGGGCCGAGCAGGGTGCCGATTGGATCCACGTCGTGGACTTGGACGGAGCGGTCCTCGGCAAGCCGAAAAACGCCGACATAGTTGCGACGATAGTCAAATCCGTGAATGTGTCCGTCCAGGTGGGCGGAGGCATTCGCTCTCTGGATGTGATCGATCACATGTTTGGAATCGGTGCCTCCAGGGTTGTGCTTGGTACCGCGCTGGTCAGCGACCCCGAACTGGTCAGTGTGGCGTGCGCCAAATACCCAGGCATAGTCGCCGGTATCGATGCGCGCGATGGCCGCGTCGCCATCGAGGGCTGGAAGCAGGGCACGGAACGCGGGGTTCTCGAGCTGATAAACGAGCTCGAGCTTCTTGGAGTCAGGCGCGTCGCTTACACCGACATTACCCGCGATGGCACGAGAGCGGGGGTTAACTACGGAGCATATCGCGCACTGGTGGACAGAGTAGAGCTGCCGGTGATAGCGAGCGGCGGTGTTGCCGGGCTCGATGACATCCGGGATCTGGCTTCCATCGGCCCCCAGATCGAAGGCGTCATAATCGGCTCCGCCCTCTACGAGGGTGTCTTCACCCTGCGGCAGGCCATAGCCACCGGGCGCAGCGCCTCGGAGATGTGATTACCCAGTGTTGTCAGTGAGGGTGATTCCGTGTCTGGACGTGCACGAGGGGCGAGTCGTCAAGGGCGTCAACTTCGTCAATCTGCGCGACATCGGAGACCCGGTCGAGCTCGCGGCATTCTATGACCGGGAAGGCGCTGATGAGCTGGTGTTTCTCGATATTACTGCAACTCACGAGGAGCGCCCCTATATGCTCGAGGTCGCAAGCAGAACAGCCGAGGAAGTATTTATCCCGTACACTGTTGGAGGGGGAATCCGAAACCCGGGTGACATACGGGCGATGCTTTCGGCGGGGTGCGACAAGGTCTCGATCAATTCCGCCGCGGTAAACGATCCGGATCTGATCAACCAAGCGGCGGGCGTCTTTGGTTCCCAATGCATCGTCCTTGCGGTTGACGCGCGGAAGGTGCCCGGCTCGGCACCATCGCGATGGAGTGTGTTTGTGTCAGGGGGACGCGTCGATACAGGGCTTGACGTGCTTGAGTGGGTCAAGGCAGCCGAACAGCGCGGCGCGGGAGAAGTGCTTCTGACGAGCATGGATCGTGATGGCACGAAAGACGGATACGACATCGAGCTCACGCGGGCGGTTTCCTCGGCGGTCAACATTCCGGTGATCGCAAGCGGTGGAGCCGGCGAGCTCGACCATTTCGCCGAGGTGGTGATTGAGGCCGGCGCCGATGCGGTCTTGGCGGCCGGGACATTTCACTCGGGACACTTTACGATTGAGCAAGTGAAAAAGCACATGGCGGCGGCCGGCGTTCGCGTTCGGCGACATTGGAAGGAGCCCGATGAGCGATCGTGAAAGGGATAATTTAGGGCCGGAAGAGCTGAGCTTCGATGAAGCGGGCCTGATACCTGCGGTTGTTCAGCAGTATGACACGCTCGAGGTCCTGATGGTGGCGTATATGAACCGTGAGTCGCTGGAGAAAACCATGGAGACCAAAAGGACGTGGTTTTGGAGCAGGAGCCGGCAAAAATATTGGATGAAGGGGGAGTCGTCCGGATGCGTTCAGGAAGTCAAAGACGTTCGGTATGATTGCGACGCGGACTGTCTTCTCGTGATGGTTGACCAACGGGGAGGCGCATGTCATACGGGCCAGCGGACATGCTTCTACCGCTCGCTGGTGAAAGGATCAGAGAAGTGACGCGATCACCGGAAAACATAGGCGAGGTTCTCGACAAACTCTATCTCGTGCTCGAGGAGCGAAAAGACGCTTCGCCGACGAGCAGTTATACGGCCGCGTTGTTGTCGGAGTCCGAAGATCGGCTGCTAAAAAAGATCGGCGAAGAAGCCACCGAAGTGGTTATAGCGGCCAAGGCCGCAGACGTTGAGCAGTTGAGATATGAGATCGCCGATCTCTTCTATCATCTGACTGTGACCATAGTGCGGTATGGGCTTACATTCGACGATATCGCCGAGGAGCTCATTAGTCGCCGCCGAGGATAAGGAGCACGCACCCCTTGACTTAGCGTAGCCGGTGTGACAAAATGCGGATTCGTAACACGCTAGGCCTATGCGGTGAACTTCTGTACCGCATCGCGCCAAGGACAGAGAAGGGGGCCCAGCATGCCCGGGAATCCGCGTTCTAGCGTTTCGGCGGTTATCGCCGTCCTCGGCCTTGTACTCGCGGTACTTGCTTCCGGTTGCGCTCGTGCCGACTCGCCATCAGCGCCCACAGCGTCGGACGAGCGACCGCGCGACGAGATCGTAGTGTCGCTTAGCGGCGAACCCGAGGAGGGCTTCGACCCTGTTACCGGCTGGGGACGGTATGGAAGTCCGCTCTTCCAAAGCACGCTGCTCGCGCATAACGACGACCTTGAGATCGTCAATGACCTCGCCACGGGATACAAGGTGAGCGATGATGGTCTGACTTGGACGGTTACCATTCGCGATGACGTGCGTTTTCATGACGGCGAGCCTCTCACCGCGCATGATGTGGCGTTCACGTTCAACACCGCGAAAGAGAGCGGCTCTGTCGTAGATCTCGGTGTCATGGAATCTGCGCGGGCGATCGATGATACGACCGTCGTGTTTATGCTCAGCGAACCGCGTTCGACCTTTGTGGTGCAACTGATCTCACTTGGCATAGTGCCTCGGCACGCCTACGGACCCGAGTACGCGCGATCGCCTTTGGGATCCGGTCCGTATCGATTCGTCGAATGGAACCAGGGGCAACAGCTGATCGTCGAAGCTTACGAGGACTACCACGGCGGGGCCGCCGAAATCAAGCGTGTCACATTTGTGTTCATGGGCGAGGACGCTACCCTGGCGGCGGCAAGAGCGGGCGAACTCGACGTCGCGGCGGTGCCCGCGTCTTTCGCGGGTCAGGACATCGCCGGCATGAGGCTGGTCGCTGTGCCGAGCGTCGACAACCGCGGTATCATGTTTCCGGCTCTCCCGGACAATGGCAAGACCACGAGCGAAGGCGCGCCGATCGGCAACAATGTCACGTACGACCTCGCCATCCGGCGCGCTATCAACCTTGCAGTCGACCGTGAAGTGCTCGTCGAGGGTGTGCTCGAGGGCTTTGGATCTCCGGCGTTTTCGGTTTCGGACGGACTGCCGTGGTCGAGCCCGGATGTGGTGTTCGATGACGGTGATCCCGCTGCTGCCGAGGCGCTGCTCGACGAAGCGAAATGGATCGAGGGAGCCGATGGCGTCCGCGAGAAGGACGGCCTGTCCGCTCGCTTCAACCTTATCTACCCGGCCGATGACCTCACTCGTCAGTCTCTCGCGC
Organism: Actinomycetota bacterium; assembly: GCA_018334075.1. Lineage (NCBI taxonomy): Bacteria > Bacillati > Actinomycetota > Actinomycetota bacterium. The sequence goes on along the minus strand of JAGXSC010000032.1, from coordinate 1,010 downwards.
TTGCGGTCGCCGATCAGGTTCGGCAGATCGGCATCGAGATGATACCCGTTGGCAAGAGCTGGGATGAGATCCGCATGGCGATGCACTCGAACGCCGTGCTCTTCGGGTGGGGGAGTCACGATCCCACCGAAATGTATAACTTGCATCACGGCGCGCTTGCCGGCCGGGAGTGGTGGAACCCGGGCTTCTACCGAAACCCTGTCGTAGACGCTTACATGGACCAGGCGCTCGCCGCGATTGATGAGGAAGAGGCGCTTGAACTGTGGCGCAAGGCGCAGTGGGACGGCGTGACGGGCATCTCAGGGAGTGCCGACGCCCCATGGTGCTGGCTTGTCAACCTTGACCACTGCTTTTTCGTAGCGGACGGTCTCGACATTGGTCCGAGCCGCATCCAGCCCCACGGGCATGGCTGGCCGATCACGGCCAACATCACCGACTGGCGTTGGGAGTGACTGGCTGGGGTACACGCATGATCGCCGTCTTGACCTACCTCGCGAGCAAGGTGTTTCGTCTGGCCACACTGCTTATTGCGGTGTGTGCTCTCTCGTTTTGGCTTATGCATGTTTCACCTATAGACCCGGTACAGGCGTATGTGGGCGCCGATATGATGCTGGTGAGCCCCGAGCAGCGCGCCGAGATCGCCGAGAGATGGGGACTCGACAAGCCGCCAGGTGAGCGATTTTTGCTTTGGACCGTATCGCTTGCTCAGGGTGACCTCGGAACCTCGATGATCCACAGGCAGCCGGTCTCGACCGTCATCGTCGAGCGCTTTGCGGCGTCACTCGCTCTCATGGGGACTGCGTGGACGCTCTCGGGGGTGTTCGGATTCGCGCTCGGAGTCATCGCGGCACGGTTCCGCGGTACGCTGACCGACCGGGCCATCAAGTGGTACTGTCTCACGCTCGCTTCGACCCCGGCGTTCTGGCTCGGCCTGCTGCTGCTGATGGTTTTCGCCGTGTGGCTCGGCCTCCTGCCGATGGGGCTCGCGTCGCCCGTAGGCGTTCTTGCCG
>JAGXSC010000031.1 GCA_018334075.1 Actinomycetota bacterium | reverse complement strand
GCGCAGGCTCGGGTTCGGGTTCGGGCTGCGGCGCAGGTTCGGGTTCGGGTTCGGGCTGCGGCGCAGGTTCGGGTTCGGGTTCGGGCTGCGGCGCAGGTGGCGGTTCAGGCTGCGGCGCAGGTCGCCAGTCGCCTGTGCGTAACGGCTCTTTCAGCCAGTCAGGTGTATACCTCTCATGCGAGTCCGTTAGAGCGTCCGCCTCACTTGCTGTAGCGAGCTCAGAGGTCTCGATCGGCTCTTGATAGAAGTCCTCGGTGGAAAAAGTGACCTGTTCTTCACGAACGCCGAGAGATCTTATCAAGCTGATCGTCAGCATTAAAACGGAAACAACCGCGAGAGCGAACGAGGCGAACAGTATAATTACCCAGACATCCATGTTTAGGCCATGGTGTCCAGTATTCTGTGCATCAGTCCCAGCAAGACCGACTTCACCGAGTCCCGGTCCCTTGCGTCAAGTGGAAGCAGCGGAATCGAGTCTTCCAGAGCGAGCTGTTCACGAGCGAACCGTATCAAATCCAAGTCGTCAGGAGCGACCTTGTTTGCGGCGACCACAAAGGGAACATCGGACATCTCTCGGAAGAATTGGATCATGGCGGCCGCATCAGAAAAAGAGTCGCTGTCCGAGATATCGACGAGAAGCACAAAGCCCAGCATTCCTTCGGATAGCGTCTCCCACATGAAGGAAAATCTTTCCTGGCCCGGCGTACCGAACAGGTACAGGACGACGTCTTCCGAGATGGTGATCCGGCCAAAATCCATGGCAACGGTGGTCTCTCCGCGACCTTCACCTGAAACGTCGGAGACTTGCCGCTCGGTTGAGAGCACGGTAATCTCACTGACCGACTTTATGAAGGTTGTTTTTCCGGCGTTGAAAGGCCCGGTGATTACGACTTTCACTGACTGCATCAGGTCACGGATCTCCTTATCACAGTTTATCGATACCTTCGATGATCTTGAGTAGCAACTCCCTGCCCACCGCTTTGTCACGCTGCAGCGATGCCGAGAGGGTTTGCTCTGTCAGTTTGTTCACGCTGGCGACGGGGCGCTTGCTTTCTGTCGCGCCCGTCAGTGCCGATATTTCGGCGCCGAGGCTACGGGTAAAGCCAGCACCCATATCTTCAACCGAGATATCAGCCATAAATGCATCAGTCGATATGACTCCCGTCTTAGGGGGCGAGAGTGGCTCGTCATCAGTGTCATCTGGAAGCTCTACCGCGTCCGGCCCCGTCAGATCCTCAAGTGACTCCAGGATGAAGGAGAGATCCGATGCCGTGTCCGTTTCAGTAACTGGAGCATCCTCTGGCTGCGGAGGCTCGCTGGGCTCTAAAAGCTCAGGTCCTGGCAGCTCTCCAAGGCCGAGAGCCATAAGATCACGCTCAAGATCCCCGGTGATAATCGGAGTGCTCATATAAGTCTCTGGCGTCTGCTCGGGCTGTGGTTCCGGCTCGAGCATCGCCCCAAGCGCCAGCTCAAACTCCGGTTCGGGCTCGGGTGTGGGCTCGGGCTCAAACTCCGGTTCGGGTTCGGGTGTGGGCTCAGGTTCAGGTTCGGGCTCCCACGCGGGCTCGGGTTCCGGCTCCGGTTCGGGTTCTGGTTCGGGCTCAGCTTCTGGTTCAAGCACGGGCACGGGCATCAGGACCGCACCCATCATCTCCTCAAGTACCGCAATGTCGGCCTCTGTGGGCGCCGGCGATGCGGCGAGAAACTCTGGCATTTCAGGTTCAACCTTGACGTCGACCCTCATCGCAGCTTCTCGCTCAGATTCAAGCGCGCGTAATTCGGCCTCTCTCTGGAGACGTTCACCACGCAAACGCTCAACCTCGTCCTCACTGGCGACCTCGAGCAGCCCCGCAGAGAACAGGCCATACATGATGCGCGCCACTTCAAAGTCGGTACGCTTTTTCTCTGCCGCAAGTTCGGCCACAGAACGAGAGCCATCTACGAGCAGCAGCAAGTTCCACTCTATCGGTTTGAGCGAGATTTCAAATGTGCCTTCGCCAGGGGCGGTGGCCATCTTGAAAACTACGTCCATGGACGGGATCTTCTTCTTGATTCGCGCCCACTCTTCCAGGCGACGGCTGCCCTCCATCACTACATTTTCAATCGAAACCGAGAGTCCAATGTCTTCGTGAAGCACCTCTGGAAGAAGCTCGAAATCGAAATCCCCATCGTCCCATCGCATCAAATCAAAGATGGTGTCCTCGATCTGCTCCTGGACGAATGTCTCTAATATCTTGTCGGTGATATAACCTTCATCGATTAGCACCTGGCCGAGACGCCTGTCGCCTCCCACTGGTCCCGAGGCAATCTCCAATGCCCTATTCAGCGCATTAGGGGTGATTCGGCCAGCCTGAACCAGACGCTCGCCCAGCGGCTCACCTCGCCAGTTGGATTGCGCGAAGAACACATCGCCGTCGCGAAACCATACCGACCCACGCGAGCCATCGGCACGCATGATTCGCAGCACACCCGTCTTCTTGCTGAAGTAAATCAGCTGGAAAACGTCGGGCAAGCTAAAGTCTTTTAGGTTTCCGCGAAGCGCCATCGGCTACTTTCGTACCCTTCTAGTATGATCCCTCACCAGCGAATTCAGCCGAGGATCGCGGCCATCTCGGCCGCAGCGGCCTTCATGTCGTACAAAACAAGTCCCACTTTACTGTCCTCGAGAGTAAGCGCGGTAAGCACTCCGCGTTCGCCCGCCGAGATTAAAATGACGTATCCACCTTCACCTTCGATGAAAACCTGTGTCAGATGCCCGCGTCCTAGCTCGGCAGCAGCTCGCTCGCCGAGACCAAGGATGGCGGCGGACATCGCACCTACCCTATCTTCCTGCATGCCTTCGGGAAGCGCGGAGGCCATCACGAAACCATCCATGCTCACTAGCGCCGCTGCCTGAATATCGGTTGACCTGATCATCAGGGCGTTCAAGGATGTCTCAAGGCGCTCTTCGCGCGTCGGTGTGCGAGGCGAAGGGGCAGGCTGTTGCGGTGCCACAACTGGCTCAGGCACAACGACTACCGGAGCCGCGATAATATCGTAATCCTCCTCTACTACCTCATCATCAACATCACTGATGAAATAGTCGTTGGTTCCGTTGTTCGCCACGCGGTGCGGCACCTCCCTGAATAACGTCTTTTGTTACAACAATTCGCCGGCAGAAGCCAAATGGGCGAAACGCACAGCTAGTCTCTCACGAAAAAGGCAGCTATAACAACCATTGTCCATGAAAGTGCCAGAGAGTGGCCACCAAAACCGTTAGACAACTACTCTGAGCACCTCCTCAATGGAGGTCAACCCCATCCTAGCCTTCTCAAAGCCGTCGTCACGAAGGGTTCGCATGCCTTCCACTATCGCTTGGCGTTTAATCTCATCTGCCGAGGCATGCTCGACCGTCATCCGCTCGAGCGTCTCGGACATCGAGAGCACTTCGTGTATCCCCATCCGCCCTTTGTATCCAATGTTATTACACTTCTTACATCCTTTTGCGCGATAAAGAGTCGGCAAGTTATCTGGCTCGAAATCAAAACCGACGCGTGTCAGCGCTGATACCTCCGGCGTGTAGGCCTCTTTGCAACTTGAGCACAGCCGGCGAGCCAGTCGCTGAGCGAGAACGCACGTTATCGCCGAGGCGGTCAAAAAGGGCTCGATTCCCATCTCGGTCAAACGCGTCACAGCCGAAGGGGCGTCGTTGGTGTGGAGAGTGGAGAGCACGAGGTGTCCGGTTAGCGCCGCCTCAATCGCAATGGTTCCGGTCTCCTTATCGCGGATCTCGCCGATCATCACCCTGTCGGGGTCCTGGCGCAAGATGGATCTAAGTGCGGCCGCGAAAGTCAACCCCGCCTTTTCATGCACCTGGACCTGTGAGAGTCCAGCAAGACGATACTCGACCGGATCTTCCACTGTGATCATGTTGGATTTGGGGTCGTTCGTTTCATTTATCGCAGCATACAAGGTAGTTGATTTGCCCGAACCGGTAGGCCCGGTCACGAGAATAGCTCCATAAGGCAGCTTCAGAGCGTCAAAAAGCCGATGCATATTGTGCTCGAGAAAGCCCAGATCCTTCAGTGACATCATGATAGAGTCCTTGCGAAGTAGCCTCAAGACAGCCATCTCGCCATTGACGATGGGTAGCACGGCAACACGGAAATCCACGCCCTTACCATCGAGTATGACCCCGAAACGCCCGTCTTGGGGTATGCGTCGCTCGGCGATGTCCATCCCCGATTGAATCTTCAATCTGCTGATGAGCTGCCGGTTCAACTTTTTGGGGCTACGCATGATCTCCTGACACACGCCGTCTACGCGAAACCTGACTCTCATCTCCCTCTCGTAAGGCTCGATGTAGATGTCACCCGCGCCTCGCCTTATGCCTTCGGTGACGATCTGATTGAGCAACTTCGCGACCGGAGCCGCGTCTTCTTCCGACTCAACCTCCTGCGCTCCGAACCCCTCCGTGGCATCCTCCAGATCGCCAACCATCTCATCGACGTTTTGCCTGGAGGCGGCGAAACGATCGATCGCGGTAAGCAGGTCGCTCTCTGCTGCCACGACAGGACGAACTTCTCGGCCGGTCACGATTCGAACGTCATCGATGGCAAACACGTTCGTCGGATCGGCCATCGCGACAATCAGCTCATCATCTTGCACCTTGATCGGCAAAAGCATGTAGCGCCTGGCCAGCTCGGAGGAGAAATTAATCGCGGCGTTCGGGTCTATCTCGAAAGCGCCGAGGTCGACGTAGGCCACCTTCATCTCTTCGGCGACTGTCTGTGCAATCTTCACCTCATCGGCAAAGCCCAAAGAGCTTATCGCCGATGTAAGGGAGGCGCTGCCCTCATGGAGAAGAGCTTCCTCCATCTGCTCGGCGGTGATCACGCCGGATTTCACCAATATCCTGGCAAGGCGCTTCGATGTGGCCGCGCTCATTCGATTACCTCGCCTGAGCAGGTGCTCGACAGCACTGACTGCGCGGCGGAGCGCATCAGATCGCGGGGGGCTTTGTGCTGCGCGGTCTCACTCCAGATGTCGATGGCGAGCGCAGCCTGATGCACGAGCATTCCCAGCCCGCCTATGGCAAGAGCTCCTGCATCGCGAGCCGCCTTGAGCAGGTCCGTTTCTCGAACGTTGTATACCATGTCGCAAACGATCTGATCCCGAGAGATCCACGAAACCGGAATCGGCGAGGGATCATCTTGAGCCATTCCCGTCGGGGTGGCGTTGATCAGCAATCTCGACTCTCTGATCTGCTCTTCGGCCTCGGAAACGTGAAGCGGCACTATCTCGGTTGATCGGGCATAGGGCATCAGGCGGTCAGCGAGCTCTTCGGCGCGCTCTACCGTTCGATTGACAATAGCGACTCTTCCGGCTTTCTCAAGGATGAATGCGACAGCGGCGGCCCCAGCCGCTCCTCCCGCGCCAATGATCGTGATGTTCTCGCCGCCTGAAGTGAATCGTGCTTCTTCGGCAAGTGACTCCACGAGCCCTCGGCCGTCAGTGTTGTAGCCGACAAGGCGCCCGTCCACACAGTGAACCGTGTTCACGGCCCCCGCCATCTTTGCGGCCATCGCCACCTCATCGCAGTACGTCAGCATCGCCTGCTTGAAAGGCATAGTGACGTTGAAGCCGACAAAGGGCAGCACCCTGATCGCTCGCAGCACCCGCTCGAGGTCGTCCTCGTGCTTGAGGCCCAGCGGCACGTAAGCCCAGTCAAAATCAAGCTCGCGATATGCGGCGTTGTGCATCGCCGGCGACAAGGAGTGATTCACTGGCATTCCCAGAATGCCCGCAAGGCGGGTCTTGCCACTGATCGGTTTACCCACTGGCATCTTCCCTCACTAGTACGAATTCTTTCGGCAGCTTACGACAGTGGCTCACGGCCCGCCAG
>JAGXSC010000030.1 GCA_018334075.1 Actinomycetota bacterium | reverse complement strand
AAAGCAAGGAGATACCGCGTTTGATATCGGAGCCAATTTCGGTTGGCATTCTTGCCATCTAGCGCAATTAGTAGGTAAAGAAGGAAGAGTTCATGTATTTGAGCCAACAAACGTAATAAAAGAATTAGAGAACAATTTAATATTAAACGGTCTTAGGACAAGATGCGTGCTAAATCAACTTGCTTTGGGGGAAAAAGAGGGGGATGAGTCTTTATTTATTCCCCAGAAATTAGGTACGGCTTTTGCTTCTTTTCGAGCGCATTCATATAGTAATAGCATCAAATGGGATGAAATTTCTGTGCCTGTTAAAAAATTAGATGACTATGTTTTTGAAAATAAATTAAACAAATTAGATTTCATAAAGATGGATATTGGGGGTGCGGAGTATTTGGCTTTAAAAGGTGCTGAAAATGTCCTTGAAAACTATTCTCCTATAATCATGCTGGAATTGTACGATAGTCATACTAAATATTTTGGGTACTCGCCCGAAGAACTAAGAAAATATCTTGAGGGGTTAGATTACTTTTTATATGAAATAGATGAGAAAGAAATTGGTTCAGTGAAGAGGGTAATATCGTTTAAGGATACAAGTAATTATAATTTCCTTGCAGCAAAAACCGAGGACGTATTAACAAAAAATGGCATATTGATAAAATAAGGTGGATTCCGTCTTAAGTGCAGAGAATTTTGCTGACATGAACAGCTGAAATTACCGGGAGGAAAGTCCGGCCGCCGCTTGATCACAAGACGCCTCGACGTCCGTGCCGCCAGGGCACATGCCGAAATACCGATAGCCCCTCGCCTGCAGAACCCAGCCAGATGTGCGCCGACTCGCGGGCTAGGGTAAACATCTTCCGCGCCCATCCATCAGCGCACGTTGTTCAAGGCGGAATCACGAACATTTTGACTCAAAGCTCCTGTGCCGCCGAAGAAAACCACGGTGTCAATCGCTGAAGCGTTGCCCTTTAGGGCCTCTACGGGCGCGGAATGCAGTGCCTGAGGCGGGGTGAGCAGCATGACGCTTCCCGACCTGCCTTGAAGAACTCCGCCACTAAGTGCGTCTGGAAAATTCTCGCCCGTGGCGATGCCAACGCGATTCCATACATGTCCTTGCTTTGTAAGGCCACCGTTGACAGCAAAATTGGAAACCCTGACCGCGGTCTCGTATCGGTTGATGCCTTCTAGGCGTCTGACGTTATCGCGTCCCAACAACCTCACAGCCTCATCCTTCACCACCCTGGGCACAGCGCTCTCTCCTCCAAGAATAATCACGGAGCTGGCATTTACTCTTGCCATCATTGCCCTTGTATTCTCGACAAGATTCTGTGACGCCGGGTCGATAAGTAGCAAAGGCCACTTTTGACGCACGGCTATAGGCGCAGCCGAAAGCGCATCTGGAAAATCTCGTCCCGTAGCAACGAAAACAGTGCCGTCGTAGCCCGGGCCTAAGCGTAAAATTACCCGCGAGGCTATCCGTTCCGCCGTGGCATAGCGGTCTTTGCCGCCGATGCGCTCGACCGAAAGCCCCATGCCCCGCAAATCACTCTCCACATCCGTACCGACCACTCCCATTTCACCCAAAATGATGGCTTTTGTTGCCCCAAGCCGGGAAATTTCATCTTTCGTGGACCTAGGGATTGTTTCCTGTTCCACCAGCAAAATTGGTGCGTCAAGCACCCCTGCCAACGCTGAACCGCCTAGCGCGTCCGGCCAGTTTCGGCCAGTCGCGATTAATACGTACTGGGAGCCACCAGGAAAGGCTAACTCTGAAGACCGGACCGCGGTCGCAAATCGATCAACACCTTGTACCTGGCGAGAAGCCAGGCAGACATGTGCAAGATTTGGTGTCTGTCCTGTTTGCGTTCGGCGAGAATCGCCCCATGCCAGCCTGCCAGAACCAAAAGCCGGCACAAACTGATTGGCGGACACCGGAGAAACCCTGAAAACCGCACCGGTTACGTCACGCATAAAAATCTGGTGAGAAACGGCTCCTTGCGTCCCAGGCATGGCGCCAAAAGCTTGCCACGCCACATGAGTTCCATCGGTTGAGGGCGAAACAATCATGCTCCATCCAGGCCCCGATGTGACATCGGTACTGGTTTCATTTGTGAAATTGTATATGCGAACACGTTCAGAAGCGTGTCGCCAGACCGCGAGATTCCCCGCGGTCGCAGGCTCCGGTTCCTTATTTAGGGTATCTGCAGAAAGTGTAGTGGCAAACGAAGGGTCAACGAGTGCGGTTGAGCCAGCACTAAAGGGCATGCTGATGATTCGTGCGTTTGCGTTCTCCCCATCTCTGCTCGCAAAAACAAGTCGGTCTACTCCGAGAGCGGGAGAAAAAAGGTCAATCCCCTCCCTTCCATCAACTGCCAGAGGGACAATCTCAGGCTCAGTGTGGCTATCCAGGATATCCGGAACCGCGTTTCCGTCGCGATCAATCCGAATACCGTAGATATCGCGTTCGCCCGTACTGCCCTGTGCCCATGCCAGTACGCCCGAACGAATCGAGGGAGACCACAAAGGAGTCGTAGTCGCTGGAACCAGAGTTGCTCGACGAGACGGGCTTGTGGCGTCAACCACATCCATCCTGAATGTTGTTATCTGGTCGACTCGCTGTTCTTCACTAACAAATACCACAAATCTTCCGAACGAAGCCGCCGAATGCTGGTTGGCTAACCCTGTCGCAATGGCGCTGCGAGTTCCTCCTGCAGAAAGCGATGATACCCAAAGATCAGCGGGTTGATCGTCTCCTGCCTGATGCTCAGAAACGATTCCCCCGTCGATAAATACCGGAGCGCTCTGCTGACCCTGGAGAGGAATTACCGTCGGCTCCTTCAAAAAGGCAAGCGCTGATGCCGGCGCAAGCAGCTGAAGCAGCGCAGTCAGGCACAAGAAAATGCTCCCACGTAGTATGGAGCGTCTTATCCTGGAGAGTGATAGTGACATGCAGATCCTCCTAATATGGCAAGGCGCCTATGAACTCAAGAGCGGCCTGTCGCGCATCCACCACTCGATCTGGTGCCAGCGGAGCGACAACTACCCTAATCGCGAACTGCCCCTCGGTCCAAACAAAACAAATCAGAGGGGGAAATTGATCTGGCCTTCCTTCGTCGTTCATGGCCTGGCGAATCTCTCTGCCGCCCCATATATATGAGATTTGTTTGGCGGGAAAGGAGTGGAGGAGCCTGTCGACCTCTTTCGCGGCATCCGCAGGTGACTGCGCCTTTGAAACAGACAAAAACAGCAAGTCGACTTCCCCCGCTTCGCCTCCCGAATACTCGGCCGTCATCTTGTTGCCATCGACCACGGCCTCACCGAGGCGCACCATCCCCGCCACAGAAGCGGGTGCCGCGGCAGGCCCAAAGCCGGTTACCAGAAACTCAGGAGTGGCCGATGGCTTTGGACCTTCACCCTCAAGCGGAGGTTTTGCCGCTTGCTGCTGATCGCTGGGCCCCGCGGCGGCGGCTTGATCGGCGGCCTGGCCGCCCGGCACTCTATCCTGACCTGTATCGACGGGCGCCTTGTCTTCATTTTGCTGAGAAGGAGGCGTGTCCCCGGCACCTGGCTCGCGATTGGTCGGGGTTTCCTGGCCGAGATTCCCTATACCCGCTCCAACACCGCTCTCCCTGTCCCTGGCATCGTGGAATACCAGCCATCCGGCGCCAAGTCCTGCGATAAAAAGCAGTGCGACCCCGCCGAGCAGAATCGGTCGTCTCAGTAAGCCACCGAGCGATAGTCTTTCTTTCACGAGTCACTCCTAATCTTCATAGGCACCAAACACCGCGCCATAGCCCTACCTTCTCCTAAGCGAATGGCAATTCGCACATCCAGCCGGCGAGTGACATTCGTAACATTGAATCGCGATCGCTTCGCCCGCACGCATTTCGACCGCATGTCTAAACGAGTAGGCTGCAGGATGCCCCGAGGGATGACATCCGCCGCAAAACACAGGCTCGTGACAGGCTCGGCAGGAGTCTTCACTCTCATCGAAATCCGACAGCCCCATCTCTTTGGCGCCATCAACCAGAGCAGTCGGGATATGACAGGTGTTGCACTGCATCCCAATCTCTCGGTCACCGGCCAATGCAGCCCCATGAAAAAGGCTGCCGTAGGGGTGGCACATATTGCATGAGTTGCCGCTAGTAATCTCCTGGTGACAATCACCGCACCCTGACATCGCCGGAGGCATACACCTATTAGGGCCGCTAGCTACATGACAACGCTCGCAACGCAACCCTTCGGCGGCATGTGCATCATGAGAAAAGTAAACCACGGAAAACAACGGCCGCTCTCGAAAGAAGGGGTGGCACTGCATGCATCCTTCCTCGGGAAAAACATCGCGAGGAGGCAGGTCGCGCTCGGGCGGCTCACCGATAAGCCTTTGGTAGGTTCCCACAAATCTGTACTCCCAGCCTTCTCCGGCCCGCCGAATAATCGCATCGCTGGTCGCATCGATCCTGCCCACGGCCACTGCCAGCGATGGATGGATTGATACTGCATCAACAAAAAGAGTCCTCGCGATCTGTGGGTATGAAATAGCAAAAGCCAAGGCAACTCCGAGAAACAACACCCCGAACACCAATACGCCGATCGCAGCGTTTATGATTCTTGTTCGAGCGCGACTCATGGTCTATTTACGCCTCCAGCGGTATGCGCATCGTGTTCCTGATGGCATACGTCGCACTCCCGTTGCACATGACACACCTGGCAGGACTGCTCGGTATAGCCGGAATCGGGGTGTGCGTTCATAAAATCATCAGGATGTGGCATTCTCACTCCACCATGACAGGGATTGCAGTAAGACTCCCTGTGGCAAAGGTAGCAACCCCTTCCTTCAAGCCGGAGGGCCTCGTCTCCATGAATCGCCTGCCAGTTTTCGTCATGCGGCCACTCGGCCAAGTGACATGTCTGACAGGAGTGCCAGTCATGACAGGCATTACACGTGGTTAAATCTCGAACGGCCTCTCGCCCATGAAGCCACTGCCATTGGGACGTATGAGTCTGTGGGGGCTCCTCTGCTACCGCATACCAAGCAGTAACCGCAAGCAAGCCACCGACGGTCACTACTCCAAGGATCAACAAGGCTCTAACTCTCACCTTGCTCACCTCTCGGCCTCTTCAGGGATCTTCACTGCCATCCTGCTCGCATCCTCTGGCCGCACTTCGCCTGTTTGCACAACGACAGTGGCTTCCGTCGAGTCAACAGGAACAGCGAAAACCACGGTGATAGCTTCAGACAAGCCTTCCTCTATTTCCCTAGGCGCCCAGGAGACCAAAGAAACTCCTTCTCGGCCTTCAGAAAGGGGAAGTAACGTGACCTGATTTATCTCAAGTCTTATCCAGTTGGAATCAAAAGCCCTCGCTTGGCCGGCATTGTCCACAGCCACGGAAACCGCAAGCGGGATCGCCCTTCTGCCAAGGGGAACTTCATGCGCAATGCGCGTTGTCGCATCCACTATGCTCACTGTCCCTGCCTCTGCGGGCGGTCGGGTAAAACCTTGCCTGACATCTAGATCCTCGTCAGGAACAGGCCAAAACAGCGCCAGCCCAAACAGCAATAACAACAGCAAAATGACCACGACTGCCAGCGCCCTAAACCACGAGTGCCTGTTTCTCGCTCCGGAAAGAGATATTTCCCGCGAATCATTCATGCCGAGTGATTCCCTCTTCCCACTTTTGTTTCAATTCAGGACTTGGTATTGCCGGATCACCAAGTCTGAGAACCTGAACCCTATCGTTGGCGCGATCAGCAACATTCAGCAAGCCGTCAGGAGCAACCGAGATGGCCTCTGGAAAATTGAATTCCCCGTCTGCTGTACCTCTTCGGCCATAAACGCCGATGAGGGTTCCCTCTCTGTCAAACAGGTACAACTCATGCCGAAAGGCATCTGAAACAAGGATGCCTCGATCTGTATAGACCACGTCACGGGGAAGACCGAAAAAGCTTACGATCTCCCCGTTCACATCAGGCCGGCCCAGCGACCACACTGGGTTGCCGCGACTATCGTAGGCGATTATTCGCCGGTTCAATGAATCCACAACCCACACGTACTCACCTTGCGGATCGACTTCAAGACCGGTCATGTGATTTGGATCGACATTAGCCAACTCGCCCTGATCGAAGCGCTCTATCAACTCTCCGGCATCACTGAATCTAAACACCCCGGTTCTTGTGGAAACCAGAAGGTCATCGCCCATGCGGTCAATGTCATAGGGGAAAAACCCTCCTTCCCCATACACGGGCTCGACTGGATCCTCCGGAAAATACCCTATGACAGAGCCGTCTTCCGCAAACATCCATACTCGTTTTAGCCCCCAATCACACAGGTATACGATACCCTCCTCATACATTGAGCCCGTGACGGAAAATATACGATTTTCCGGAAGGTCTCCGCCCAATCGGTTCACCAATACTCCGTTGGAATCGTAAATATATGCTCTTTGCGCTCCAGTATCCGAAACAGCTATCTTCCCATCCGGTCCAGCCGAGACTCCCCTGGGCTCATTGAGCCCATAGATGCTGAAGACCGGGACGAGTCCCTCGCTTGGCAAAGTTACCAGTGGTCCGCGCCTGCCAGGGGTGAGCAACTGAGCGAGGACGCAGCCAAAAAGCAGTAACAGCAGCAGCAAAACGATGACCCAGCCGCGTCTGTTTCGCTCGGGTTTTTTCGGCGATGGATCATTGGTTTCCAGCTGCTTATGCTCGACATCTTGATCGAAGTTGCTCATTCACTCTCCCATTGTTACTAATCTGCCTTTAGGTGCACTATTGAATGTCTCGAAGCCTGGACAGCATCGCCATGACTTCATCGTTGTCCGGAACAAAACGTGCGGCTTTTTCCGCAGCCTCTAATGCTTCCCTGTTCCTGCCCGCCTTTTCATGAAGCGCCGCGATTCGGAAGTGCGCATTCCAATAGTTAGATTGCTCGGCAATTGAAGCCTGGTAGTACTCCAGAGCCTTATCGAAATTCCCTTCGGCTTCCTCAGTCTGCCCCAGACGGTAATAGACTAGTTGCGCGCCACCTTCGGGCAAGGCCTCGGCTGCGGCCTGCAGACGAGTGCGTGCCCGGTCATACTCTTCATTTTGCACATCAGCTTGCGCCAGATACATTAATGCCGCGGCGTTACCGGGATCCAACTCAAATGCCCTTGTATATGCGGCAAGCGCCTTTCGCTGCTCTCCAGCAGCCTCATAAAGACCGCCGAGGGTAGACCAGACTATTGGATCCTCTGGCCGCTCGATACTGGCCTGCTGCCATTCGGCGATATGATACTCATGGTAGCTTCCCGGAGGCAGATTTGCCTCACTCACCCAGCGCCATGCAAGCAGAGCCGCGTTCAACAATATCAAAACGACTAAAACCGCCGCTATTTTAGATGGCAGGCTGGAAAGCGCATATGTCTGACCGTGCATATTTTTCACTTTACTTTCCTATAGTTCGTAATTTTTTGTTGGATATCGCTACCGCTTCCAAACTAATAGAATCCGGCGAACCTCAGCTTTTTGAGATTGCAGGCCGGGCATTGCCTGGCTGAGCCTTGCCCTCCATCGGATCCGTTGTTAATTGCAAAATCAGTGCCGCAGATTTCGCAGAACGAGGAATCACGCCGAATCAAAATTATGGACTTGTCCCTCCATATTCCTGATAATCCTCGATCCACAAGCTTTATGGCACCGGGCGTTTCGCATCCCCTGACACACACAGCGCAACCAACACACTGTCGTAAGTCAAGAGAAAGCCTCCATTCTCGTGCGCCACCGCGCTCAACTTGTCTCTTCCGCAGGGCGCCTGTAGGGCAGAACAGGGAGCAGGCTCCGCAAGCCACGCAAAGCTCTTTGTTGATTCTTGGCCCTTTTCTTGAGAGCGGGCCGACGGGAGACTCCACCTCATCGATGGGCAGCAAGCGCTCCTCAGGTTTTGCTCGATCAATCAGGGTTTTTGTCGCAAGCACTGCGACGAAGCGCCTGTCCGCCTTGCTTGACTCGCCTAATCCATTTTCCTGCGAGCTCGTGCGCAAGTCTCGCTTCGGGCTCAACATGGTCAACCCTCGCTGTAATGTCTCATGGATGGCGGTGCCGCGATCCATGAGATCAGCGTGACGACTGGTATGTGATGTTTTTGAGTCGGCGTTTGACAAAACAGTGATCCTGACTTCAGCGCCGATCAATTTCAATAAACTATTACTGGCCTCGGCGTGCCGCGTCAGCCTGCTGATACACAAAGATGCTTTTTGATGTCCAACCTCAGCGCATGCGCCAAGCGCGATCTGAAGATTGGTGTTGTCGGCGGCCAACAAGTGCAACATAGCTGCCTGATCCAACCACGAAATACACCCTCCGTAACTGCCCGGCACTTCATCATTAGTGGGCTCGCCACACGAAAGGATCAAGCTATCATAGCTCCCAGGCTCCTCGGCACTTGCATACTGCTTAAGCTGCAAAGACAAGCGAGACAACCTTCGGCCATAGATGTCGTCTGGTAGCTCTATTGCTCCCGTCGGGCATTCCGAGGCGCAAGCCCCACATCTATCGCATTGATCCTGAAAGCGACCGGCTATAGCCAGATCGCCCTCGGGATCCGGGAGTTCCCGGGCGCACGCCTCTTTGCAGCGCATGCAATCTGTATGGGGGCCCACGTTAATGCATCGAGCACGATCGAACCAGATCGCCGATCGATCGAACATCTGTGACACTATGTTAGAGCCAATCCAAACCATATCAATGCCGCTTACTAAGTTACTGACAGGAGTAGATGCGCCCGACTTATAGACTGCATTTCGCCGGGCGCATCCCAAATCAACGATTGACTCGCAATCAATCAACTCCCGGCACTTTTATGAATTTGACGCTCGGTGCGGTGAGGGCAGCTCGCGCTACAATATGCTCGCCTGCCACCCTTAGTTCAGCCGCCGTTTGGGTAAAAGTGGCATCTTTATCAACCCAGGCAAGCGCATCGGCATGACACGCCTCTACACAGCGAGGGCCTGTCGGTACGCCTGCAGCGGGCGTGAAGCCAACGCAGGCATCACACTTGTCCATCTTCCCGCCGGCTGGCTCAAAGACCATGGCGCCATATGGGCATGCCCATTCACAGCGGCGGCACCCCACACAAGCAGACTTGTTGAGCGTCACCACTCCACTGGCCGCATCTTTTGACAATGCCCCTTTTGGACATGCAGGCACGCAGGACGGCCCGTCACATTGGTTGCAAGCCATGGAAACGAAGATGCGTGAGTCAGTGATGTCTCTCGTGTAAACATTGCGGCGGCTGATACCTTTAGGCGAAGCATATCGAATCTTGCAGACTGCGACACACGCCTTACAACCAACACACTTCTTGAGATCTACGACGAATCCTTTCGCCACAGGTTATACACCTCCTTCGTAAGTTCTTTGCGTTTCTGGCACACACAAAACCAAACACTATGCTTTTATAATTCGGACTTTCACGTCGGTCATCAAGGCAGAAGCGGAGGGATCACGCCGTGCGACCTGTGTCGCCAACGGCAGGGCCGTGACAAGAGTGTTATCGTTTGCGCCCACACCAGCCGACGCGTTCAAGCCGAAAGACTTCTGCGTCGGATTGCCTGCCGGATCGAGCGCCCTTGAATGTGAAAGCGCCCATGCACCCCAACCGTGCGGTATGAGAACGCAGTCCTGGCGGATGTGCTCCGTCACCCTGATAACGCCTCGCTCTCTCGCGCCTGGAATCTGCGGTGTGGTAATTATGACCTCATCGCCTTGAACGAGACCGAGGGTGGATGCCGAGGTCGGATGGATCTCGATCCTCCCCTTATCGGATAGTTCAACCATCAATTCGTCCGCCTTGCTTTCCGTGTGAATCAGCATAGGCTCACGGTTTGTGAGTAGCCAAAATTCGCCATTCGCGGGATTTGGCAGGGTGATGGCTCCCGTCCCGACGCGAGGAGGCGCCCACCCTGGGAAAGGCTCGATAAGCGTTGCCGCACCGGTGGCGTCCGGCACTGTAGCGTAGGCGCTCGTGATTCCGGCATGCGCTCGAGCGCGTACATCCAGCCGTATCCGGTCTGTGGTGCTGAGTCGCGAATAATCGACCCAGACGGGTGCCGTTGCAGGCGTAGGCCTGATTCCCGTCCTGTCACCGGCGATTCCCGCACGGGAGGCAAACGTTGTCATGCTGTTTACGGCCGGATCCCATCCGAGCGCAAGTGAGGGCGCATGTACAGCCAGGTCCGCCAGTCTCCGATTGTTGAGCGCCCCACCGCTCCAAGCGGTTCCTGTCGGCGTCCCGTTGGTCGTGAAGAACATCCTCAGGCTGTTCCGGTTGGTCATGAAGTTCGGGTTCGCTGTCGCCCATGCGGGATTGGCGACCGCCCGTGCATCAGCGTAGGCTTGACAAGCCTGTTGATACGTATTCCTGCCGACTACCGTAGCATCCGCAGCGACTCCGATCTCTCTGATAGCACCCGCCAGTGAAACCGACTGCCCGATAGCGGTCATGATGGAGCGCTCCTGGAATGCCACGTACCCATAACCGCTCATGGCTTGCGTCCCACCGCTCCTGACAAGAAAGTCTCTCTCGTTGTACGAAGGATCGGGAAGCAGAACATCTGACATCCACGCTCCTGCGTCAGCATAGTAGCAGTGGTTGACCATGAAGCATTTCTCAAGCGCCCGTACCGTCAGGTTCGTGTCACAGGAAATGAACGGGGTGTTGTAATGGTGATTGAAAACCCAGCGGATAGGATATGGATGGTCTTTGTCCATCTGGTCGAAGCCGGTTTCAAAGGAGCCGTGGTCAGGCGAGGTTCCAGGCCACCACTGACGGAAATCGCCGCGCGGAAACGCCTGCCCGGTCGCAGGGTCAACTTCGTGAGCGGGAAAGCCGCCTGCCGGCAGCGGAAACGCGGTGTTGACCCCTGTCCACGACGGAAGCTGGCGATCTAACAGATTGCCTCCCCGTCGATCAATCGAGCCAACCAAAACGTCGAGCACCACGGTCGCGTAAGCCTGACGCCACGAGTTCTCGTAGTTCGGCCCCGCTCCGCCGTCACGCTTGTGGCTCATCACATGAGGGCGATGATTCGTGTAGTCACCATCGTTGGTGAACTCCAAGGCGACTTGGAGGATGTCAGCGGCAGGCACACCTGATTTCGCTTCTGCCCATGCGGCGACATCCGCAACACTTGCTGTCGACATAAGTTCACCTGCGGCAAACCCGTTCGTATCCACGAAGGCACGGAAATCGGTCCAGTCGGTAGCGTTGACATAGTTGTCGATGAAGTGGACGTTCCACTTTTGGTTAGCCACTATCCACTTGATGATCGCCCACATGACCGCCAGGTCAGTACCAGGGTTGATCTCATAGTAGCGACCACCATAAGCAAGTGCCTTCGCAGCCATGTTGCTAAGCCGAGGATCAAACACTGCCGCTTTGGCGCCGTTCTCGAAGGCCCGTATCACCCCGGAAACTGTAGGGTTCTGGGCGCGCCCGACCTGATCGTGACCGAAGGAGAGCATGTAGGTACAATGGGCATAGTCGTGTGTCCACGTACGTCCGCCTCGGGCGATTTGGGGCACCAAGGCGGGCCATGCCCAGGTAAACGTTGTAAAACATGTTGACTGGTGCGACATGTGGTTCGGTGTCCCCAGTGCATCCCTGAGCCGATTGACCCAGTCGTTGCGGCGCGAGAGCACCATAACCGCCTTCGGGCCGTACTGCTCTATCGTCTCCACAAGGCTCTTCGCGCACAATTCATATGCCTCGGCGAAGCTTATGCGCACGAAACCCGGGTCTTCATTCGGACCCTTCCTTGGGTTGGTCCGCCTCATCGGGAAAAGCACCCTGTCGGGACTCAGTGCCTTCAATGGACTGCCCAGCCCTTTTACACACAGTCCTCCAGTGCCATCGCCCAGTTGATTCGAGCACGGATGCGCCGGGTTACCAAACGTCTCAAACTGCCCATTGCTCACTCTGCCGATTAGGCCGCACTGCGAGCCACACATCCTGCAAATTCCGACCGAATCCCTGAATACAACACTTGCCCTGGCTTCCTGAGCTTCAAGAAAGTATTTCGTCGCGCCGACGCCAAGACTCGCAGCGGCGCCTAATGCGCCCATCAGCTTGGCGAACGTGCGTCGTGTTATTGGATGCGCCAGTGTCGTCGTGGTGGACATCAATCTACCTCCTCACTTCTTCTAGTTGGCCTTCATATTCAGCTGGATAAACATCTATACCGAGCATGTGTGCATCCATTTCGACAAAACCAAGACCGACAATCGCTGCATCCGCGTAAAAATCCGCCCTTGGATCACCCGCAACCTTGTCTAAAAACCTGGGAGCCCACGTCATGACGTGAGTTTTCAAATATTCGACAAGAACCTCGAGTGATTTGCGGGCATCTCGCGCGGACCCAGCTTGTGCTACACGCCCAGAGAGAACCGACGCGAAATAGAACTGGGTTCCTACCTGATCGGCCAACCAAATATTTTCCTCGCGCGGAACGAGTCCTTCTCTGTGATAAAAATCAAGAACTTCCCGCCATGGTTCGCCCATCAGGCGAGGCCTTTCACCAAGCCAGCACGAAGCGTGCGAATAAATCCTGTTGTGAGCGTTGAACAACCGTGAGTACTCGACCGAAAGGCGCTCGACTATGCTTTCACCACCACTGTTTGTGGCAGCGATAAGCCGATTTGCCGAATTCCAGGCAATTCCAGCCTCGGAAAGCGAAAGCAAAACTTGGCTGCCTTCACCCGTACCGATTGAGAGCACTTCATCCAGTTCCAGCTCACGCTCGAACAGGCGCCCGAGAAGAGCGTAGACTACTTGTCTTCCCTGAGCTTCTTCCTTGATCGAAAGCGTCTTGTCATTCATGCTCGACATCTCCAGTACTACCAGTCTCCGGGAATCAGGGACGATTTGTTTCCTCAGCCACATAGAAGTCCAGTCCTCCATGACATTTAGTGCAGTAAGCTCTGCCGCGTGTGAAGAACCTGTTTACGTTTTCCACTGTGGCATGTATCGCCTGCGGGTTACTGTGACAGCCAGAGACCGTACACCCGCGCGGATCAGTGAGGGCAAGATCGGTGCCCCCATGGCGACTGGCAGTGAATTGACCATGACAGGCTAGACAGGAATCAGGATCGACCTGCTTGCCCAGGGTCGCACCATCGCCATCCCACGTATCGGTCGACTGGTGGCAGGACACACATCCGCTCGGCGAGGTTTGAAACGTCAAAAAAGCTGAATACAAATGCCGCTTGTGAGCGGTAAATGTCTGCGGATCAAGCGATAGTTCGAGAGCCATCTGTCCATGGCACGCGATACACTGTGTATTTGTCACGGCAGCTGAGTCCAAATGCGCCGCATGCTCATTCACCCCAACAAAGCCCGCGATGACGGCAGAGGTACCGAATCCCGCGACAAAAACCGTACCGGCAATAGCCATGACCAGTAGTCGGCTGCTCATTTTAGACATGAGTCAAGTCCTCCTTTCCGGTTCACTAAGGCAGAAGACCGGCGACGTGGCATTGTAAACACAATCCGTCGGGCTCCATCGTCAACATTGCGTTTGTATAAGACGTATGCGGGAAATCTGCGGTGGTTGTTGTGACTACGCTGTCTCCATGACAGGTCAGACATGCATAGTCGGGATGGTTTGCATGTACTCCTCCGGAGGCCCTTTGGTCATGGCAGGAAGCACACCAATCTCCGCCCTGGGTCAGCCAGGTGCCGGTAAGTGTTGTGCGTAGATCCTGCGCTGAATGGTTGGGCCTGGACGACAGCAATGCCGGGCTGAAGCCCGCTGGCATGACATTCCCAAAATTACCGTGTGGGGAATGACAACTGGCACAGTACAAACCCCGAGTGGCTGTGAAAGTCGTTGCGGAGACAGTTGCCGGATAGCTCAAGTACTGAATCGCCGTCAGAGTACCGCTACCACCCGGAATATAGTTGTCCCCCAACCCAAGCCGATGCCCTTGGTGAATAAGTCTGTCAGCAATCGGCACGTTGTATGCGGCCAGGTTCGGAACCTCGGCGGCAGGAGTACCTGAAAAACCGGGATCAAAAGCGCCTGTGGGTGCCGACTGATAGAGCGTATGGCATGTCGCACAGACGTCAGTAACGGTTGTTTCTCTCATCAGCACATAATCTCCAGCGGCCTCATGCATGTCGTGACATTGCAAACACGAATCCGTCGCCATGCTGTAACCACCATGCGGGATCGTCGCTCCGTCAGCGGCAAACGCCGAAGCTGTAGATAGGAAAACGCCAAACGCTAGCGCAGCTAAGACTATGGCCTTTCTCATAGTTCACCTCCTGTCAATTTGCTGGTCAGTTTCCGCAATACCGTGAACGACAACGTCGCACCTCCATTCGTGATTGATCACAGGCAAACGTAAGCGTCGGGCAGCCCGTGAAAACGTTCACGCTTGTATGTTCTGATATTTTCGAACTCACGGTGGCTGACAGTACACATGAAATGATGAAGCGCTGATGCGCGATGACGAATTGCGTATGCAAAAGGCGAATTAGCGATAAATGTCGCGCCGAGAGCGTCCCCGCTTGAGGCCTGGGACGCGGCGAAGATGAGTATCCTGCCTTATTCCGAGTGCGGGAAGTCTACGGTATTTGTTGTGACTCCTCCGGATAGCCCCTTCTGGTCATGGCAGGAAGCACACCAGTATTCCCCCTGGGTCGACCAAGTACCAGTCAGCGTTGTACGTAGATCCTGAGCTGAATGATTGGGCCTGGAGGACAACAGTGCCGGGTTGAAACTCGCTGGCATGACATTCCCAAAATTACCGTGAGGAGAGTGACAACTGGCACAGTACAAACCCCGAGTGGCTGTGAAAGTCGTTGCGGAGACAGTTGCCGGATAGCTCAAGTACTGAATCGCCGTCAGAGTACCGCTACCACCCGGAATATAGTTGTCCCCCAACCCAAGCCGATGCCCTTGGTGAATAAGTCTGTCAGCAATCGGCACGTTGTATGCGGCCAGGTTCGGAACCTCGGCGGCAGGAGTACCTGAAAAACCGGGATCAAAAGCGCCTGTGGGTGCCGACTGATAGAGCGTATGGCATGTCGCACAGACGTCAGTAACGGTTGTTTCTCTCATCAGCACATA
>JAGXSC010000029.1 GCA_018334075.1 Actinomycetota bacterium | reverse complement strand
CGCGAGAACGTCTACCTCAACGGCGCCATCCTCGGCATGCGCAAGGCCGAGATCGACCGCAAGTTCGACGAGATCGTCGACTTCGCCGAGATGGCCGAATTCATCGACACCCCCGTCAAGCGCTACAGCTCGGGCATGCAGGTCAAGCTCGCGTTTGCGGTGGCGACCAGCATCGAGGCCGAGATCCTGATCGTCGACGAGGTGCTGGCGGTGGGGGATCTGGCGTTTCAGAGGAAGTGCTTCGACCGCATGCAAAGCCTCATCAATGGTCATGGCAGCACGGTCATTTTGGTATCACACAACATCCGGCAGGTCGAACGGCTCTGCAACCGAACAATGCTGCTTAGCCACGGCAAGGTGATCGCAGACGGGCCACCGGCAGACGTGTGCGACTCCTTCTACCGGGCAAGCGACAAGCAGATACTTGCCAACAGGGGAAACGCCCGTGTCGGGCGCACGCAGTCGAGCGGAGACCTTGAACTGGTGGCGGTTGAGGTGTTTGACCAAGATGGCTTCCCTACTGACGCTGTACATCACCTTCAGGATGTCGAATTCAGAATTGAGTACGAGGTGAAACGCATCGTACCGTCGCCGATATTCGGACTTGGTGTCCACACCACCGACTTCTTCTTCCTCGCCACTTCACAGAGCATCGGAGCGATCAGCAAGCCTCTGCTTGAGCCCGGTCGCTATCAAGTCACCTTCAGAGTGAAGAGATTCCCATTTCTCCCTGGCGTCTATTCGCTCCGGCTTGGTGTCGCCCTTGGCGAAACATTCCAGCCTGTTTTTTACAGCGAGAGCGTGCGGTCTATTTGTGTCACTAGCAAGCGGGGCGCTGAGACGAATGTGACTCGCGGTGACGGATTTGTTGAACTTGAAGGTACGTGGGGCCTCCACTGCCTTAATTCAAAGCCCACCTGCGTTGGTTCTCAACATGTCGAAGTACACGTACCCTGAAGACCGACTCCCAACTCCCGCGAACTCCCGAGTGCTTAAGCTAATCGGTGAGTCGAAGGAAGTGTTGGAGGTAGGTTGTGCACTTGGATATCACACTCGCGCAATGCGAGACATGAAATGCCGTGTTGTCGGCATCGAAATCGATCCAGTTGCCGCCGAGCAGACGCGTCCATTTTGCGAGCATCTCGTGATCGGGGACATCGAGCAGATCGATCTCGCAGCAGCATTAGGCGACCGGCAATTCGACGTCGTGACCTTTGCTGATGTTCTTGAACATCTACGTGACCCTGTCAATGCCTTGCGAGCGGTCCAGCCATTCATCAAGCGATCTGGTTACGTGGTTGCGTCGATTCCCAATATAGCCCACTACTCGGTGATCTTCGAGTTGGCCAACGGCCGCTTCGAGTACCGTGACAGAGGATTGCTAGACGATACCCACATTCGCTTCTTCACTCGCAACACGATGCGCCAGACTTTTGAGCAGGCTGGCTATGTCGTTGCCTCGATTGAACGCAATCGCGTATCACCTGCCCAGACTGAGTTCAATACGCCAGACTCTGAAAGTGATCGACCTTTTCGCTCTTATGTGATGAAGCACAACCCCGAGGCTGATACCTATCAGTTTGTAGTTAAGGCGGTTCCAGCAGTCGAACCGGTTGAATGCCACGCAGCGCTGCAACTCGTGTGTGAGCAGGTACGAGAACTGGAGGCCGAGCTCGACGCCGCTAGGCGCGAAGCTTCGTCGCTGCGGTCCAAGCTCTCGTGGCTCGAAGGCCGTCCTGTCCACAAGATGGCAGCAGCTCTTCGGCGCGTGATTCCAGGACGATCCAGCTAGTACTTTGTTCCCTTGAAACCTTTACTTAATCCCCCACATCGACGATGCTGCTTATCCAGCAATTCCCTAGTGTTGTCGGGTCCCAGATGATCGGCTTTTGCATAATCGGCGAACCCTGCTGCTGGGCCGCGAGGTGCTGCGGACCGTCATGGCAGGATAGCAAACCCGGGGGTAGCATGCTGATCGCCTTGCACAAGAACGCCACTACCACACCGGCCGTGCGCGCGGCCATTCAGCAGTCCTCGGCCAGCGACTGCACGACGCCAGCCACACCCCCACCGGCCGCAGACCACGCTGAACGCTGCGCAGGAAAGGCTGGTGGGGCGCGAGTCGTCGACTACAACTCGGCCGCGACGGATCACTAATGTGTTTGGTCGAACGCAGAGGGGTATCACCAATGTCGCTCCGGGCAGCGCTACTGTTTGAGATCGCGCGTCGGCGGTTACCTCCGCCAGCACGCAGAACCATCGACTATGGTGCCTACCAAGACTGGAGGCGTGACTCGCTGTCAAGGAGTTGGTCCGCATTTTCCGAGGTTGATCTCGGCGGTAAGGATGTCCTTGACTTCGGTTGTGGAGATGGTGCTCTCGCTTTCTACCTGGCTACAGAGAAGCACCCACGGAGCGTGGTTGGTGTCGACCTCTCCGCCCCCGCATTGGAGCGCGCTCGGCGAGAACTGTCGAAAATCAAGCTTGATCCGTCTGTAGAGATCAAATTCGTCCAAGGCAACGTTGACGGATTGCCGCTGCCCGATAGTTCAGTGGACATCATTGCTGCGTTTGACTGCCTTGAGCATGTCATGTCGCCCTTGGCCGTCCTCAAGGACTGGCACAGGGTGTTGCGTCCCGGCGGGCGTTGCGTACTGGAGTGGTTTCCCTACAAGGGCCCCTGGGGTCCGCACATGGAGTCTCTGATCCCCGTGCCATGGGCACATGTCTTGTTCGGGCAGGAAGCGATGTTTCGTGCTGCTGAGCGCATTTACGAGCTTGAGGAGTTTGTGCCTCGTCACTGGGATCTCGACGAGCAAGGCAACAAGAAGCCGAACAAGTGGATTCAATGGTCCTCGTTTCGGGAGCAAGGCTACATCAACGAACTGGACCTGTCGAAGTTTTTGGAAATCGTGCATGAATCAGGTCTACGAATCGCCCGACTTGAAGAGCATTCCTTTGGTGGGTCAGCCTTTCGTCGTGGGTTGGGTCGAATGTTGGCGGCGTTACCGTGGGTTGGCGAATATTTCGTTTCGTTCACGGTGATCGAATTGGTTCGTCCAACCACGCACTCTGAGCACGTCTCACATTGAAAATCCTCTACCTCTGCCACCGATTCCCGTACCCGTCCAAGCGGGGCGGCAATATCCGGCCCTTCAACATGATTCGCTACCTGCAGGCCAGCGGCCATCGGGTGACGGTGTGTACGCTGGCGCGTTCGCCGGCCGAGGCGGAAGGGGTCGGGACATCGCACCGCACTGCCAAGCCTTCGGTATGTGGCTTCGCACGCGACGGCGGCGGGGTTTCCCAGGCTGACCCGCGCCGGCAAGACGCGCCGTCTGGCGCATCCTTGGCGCGCACGAACTCAAGCCCCACCGCGTGCGCTACTACCTCGAGCAACGCGACAAACAGTTCGAGCGCAAGATGGCCGAAGTGCTGATGGTCTTGCCGCGACGCACAACCTCTACCGTGCCGAGGCGGTGCACGATGCGCGACCCCTGCCCGTGTACACCGTCAGTGTCGATGAGAAGCCTGGGGTGCGAAGCGCTGGGCACGACGGCGCCAGATCTCTGCCGCCAGTGCCGAACAAGTACGCCGGCATCGGCCGCGATCACGAGTACGTCCGCCATGGCACCTTGTCGATCCTGGCGGCGCTGGACCTGCATACTGGGGAGATCATCGCCAACGCCCGAGTCGCGCCACCGCAGTGTGGAGTTCATCTCGCTGCTGCGCCGTCTCGACCAACACTATCCGCCTGAGGCCATCATCCGCGTCGTGCTGGACAACCACAGCGCGCACATCTCCAAGGAGACGATGACGTACTTGGCCAGCCGTCCTGGCCGCTTCGAGTACGTGCACACGCCCAAGCACGGCTCCTGGCTCAACCTGGTTGAGTCCGCGCTCTCCAAGATGGCGCGCAGCTTCCTGCGGCACATTCGCGTTGCCTCGCTGGATGAGCTCAAGGAGCGCATCCTCAAAGGCATCGACGAAATGAATGCCCAACCAGTCAGGTTCCAGTGGAAGAGCTTTGACTTCCAAATGACCTAATCGTCAATGTTTTACTGAAACGAAGTACTAGACCGAAGTTCCTGCAGCACCGATGAACTTCGGACTAGAGACTGAAACAGATGCACCGCATGTTGCCTGCGCCATACTTTTACGACTGTGACACTTGGCGCCTGTCGACGCTCTCACCGACTGAATTCTTTGCTCTGTAATGGACAGGCCCACGCCCACTGTGAGTGTTTGCGTGCCGACCTACAACGGCGAGCGATACCTGCGCCCGTGTCTAGAGAGCATCTTGGCACAGTCGCATGCAGACTTTGAGTTGCTTCTCGTCGATGACGCGTCGAGCGATCGTACGCCGGCGTTGGCGACCGAATATGCAGCGCGTGACGCGCGTGTGCGCGTAACGCGCAACCCACACAACCTAGGACTCGTAGGCAACTGGAACCGCTGCCTCGAGCTTGCGCGTGCTCCTTGGATCAAGTTCGCCTTTCAGGATGACCTGCTGGCCCCCGACTGCCTTGCTCGCATGCTCGCCGCCGGGGCCACACGGCCGATCGTCTTTGCACGCCGAGAGTTCTTGTTCGAAGACGCTACCCCAGAGGAGGTCAGCAGCACATACCGCGCGCTGCCCTGTATCCACGACGTGCTAGGCCACGCAACCGACGTTACGGCTGACGCCGTCTGCGAGGGCGTCCTTCGTGAGCAACGGAACTTCTTCGGCGAGCCGACCGCCGCGCTGCTTCACCGCTCGCTGTTTGAGCGCTTCGGCATCTTCAACTCAGATTTAGCGCACTTATGCGACCTGGAGTTCTGGATGCGTGCGGCAACTAACACGGGCCTAGCTTGGATAGATACGCCGCTGGCCACGTTTCGCTACCACTGCAGTAGCACCAGCGCCGGCAATCTAGATCCATCGAGGGAAGAACTGATCTTTGTCTTTGACCGATTGATCATCCAGCATGAGGTGGCATATAGCGACGCCTTTGCGAATCTGCGCCGAGCTGCAAGCCAGCGCGGCCCAAGACGAGACTTCGAAGGCGAGTTTACAGCCAAGGCCACCTGGGTTTGGCGGCGCGCTGTCACTGGTGGTGACGCGCGCTGGCGTCAACGGTGGGAAGCACTGGCCCCTTGTTACGCGGGATTCGCGGCGACAGCGAGGCGCGCGGATCGTCTGTCGTTGCGTAAGTGGTGGGCGCGGCACGTTGGCTGGCGGCTCGACAGGCCGAGACGAAAGACTGCGAAATGATGGGCGCACAGCAGGTCGCTCTCATTGTCCTAAACTGGAACGGCCGCGCCGACACGCTGGCCTGCCTGGAGTCGGTCTCGCGCATTCCGGGCGGCGCCCACCGCGTGATCGTCGCCGACAACGGCTCGAGCGACGGCTCGGTGGCCGCCATCCGGCAGGCGTTTCCGTTAGTCGAGCTGATCGAGAACGCCGCCAACCTCGGCTACGCCGGGGGCAACAACACTGCCATACGGCACGCGCTCGACGCCGGCGCCGAGTTCGTCCTGCTGCTCAACAACGACACCATCGTCGACCCCGGCATCGTCGAGGCCTTCGTCGACGCCGCCCGGCGCATGCCGCAGGCCGGTGTGTTCGGCGCCAAGATCTATTTCCACGCCGACCCGCAGCGCCTGTGGTACGCCGGCGGCTACTGGGACGCGAAGACGCTGAGCTTCAACGAGCACGGCGCCGGCCAGCTCGACCGGGGCCAGTACGACCAACTGACCGAAACCGAGTGGGTCATCGGCTGCGCGATGTTCGTGCGCGCCGAGGTCTTTCGCGAAGTGGGGCTGCTCGAGCCGAGCTTCTTCCTCAACAACGAGGAGGTCGACTTCTGCAGCCGCGTGCGGCGCGCGGGTTACACCTGCGCCTACGTGCCGCAGGCCAGGCTGTGGCACAAGGTGTCGGTGTCGTTCGGCGGCGAGGACTCGCCGCTCAAGGAGTACTTCAGCGCCCGCAACCGCCTGCTGTGGGCGCAGCGCAATGCGCCGGCGGGTGTGCGCTGGCGCATCTATGTGCGCAGCGCCTCGGGGTTGATGCGGCGCTATGGGCGCGCGTTGCTCGGGTGCACGGTTACCGGGGCACTGACCCCGAAAAGCTGGTGGTGGGCGGTGCGCGCCGCCTTTGCCGACCCGCGCAACCGGGCCGCGGCGATGGGCCTGCGTGATTTCTGGCTGCGCCGCTTCGGCGACTGCCCGGCCGAGGTGCGCGCCCTGGCCCGGCAGTGGGCGGCGCGCCAGGCGCAGCGCGCAGCGCCGGTGGCCTCCCAGCCCGGCTAGTGTGGTGCGCCAATTTGTTCTGCACTTATCTGGCCACTCGCGCCAGGGCGGCCTTCGCGCGGGTGACTTTGGCGAGGATGTCGGCGGCGCTGGCAGTCCAGATCAACGGCTTGGGATCCTTGTTGTGATGCTCGATGTACTGCGCAATCGCCTGCTCGAGATCGGCCACGCTGGTGAAGCTGTCGCGCTTGAGGCGGTTTTCGGAGAGGTCGCGGAAGAATCGCTCGAC
Source organism: Actinomycetota bacterium (assembly GCA_018334075.1). Lineage (NCBI taxonomy): Bacteria > Bacillati > Actinomycetota > Actinomycetota bacterium. The sequence goes on along the minus strand of JAGXSC010000029.1, from coordinate 16 downwards.
CATGTTCAGCCACGAG
>JAGXSC010000028.1 GCA_018334075.1 Actinomycetota bacterium | reverse complement strand
TGGATGAGCGAACACGGGGAGCGTCTCGATCTTCCCTTGACCGGAGATGCACAAGCACATTGTCCGCAAACCGGTCATTTATATCGTTTGATTGATGGTGAGCTGCAGCGAGCTTGATCCCCACCAGCGCACGGAGTTGTAATGGAATTCACCGATCTAAGAGCGCAATACAGTCGACTCAAGTCTGACATCGACGCGCGCATTCAGAAAGTACTGGCTCATGGCCAGTACATCCTGGGCCCGGAAGTGCATGAACTGGAAGAGCACTTGGCAATCTACACCGGAGCCAAGTATTGCATTACCGTGGCGAATGGCACAGATGCGCTCCAAATTGCCCAGATGGCTCTGGGCATTGGGCTTGGAGACGAGGTAATCACCCCCGGATTCACGTATATCGCCACTGCCGAGACAGTCGCGCTGCTTGGTGCGAAACCCGTGTATGTAGATGTGTCGCCGGATACATGCAACCTGGATCCCTCATTACTCGAGGCAGCCATCACGCCTCGCACGAAGGCCATCATTCCGGTCAGCCTGTATGGGCAATGCGCTGACTTTGATCGCATCAATGAAATAGCCGCCAAATATCGAATTCCTGTCATTGAGGATGCGGCTCAAAGTTTTGGTGCTATCTATAAAGGCCGCAAGAGTTGCAACCTCACTACTGTGGCTTGCGCCAGCTTTTTCCCTAGCAAACCGTTAGGCTGCTATGGAGACGGCGGAGCCATTTTCACAAGTGACGAGGAATTGGCCGGGGTCATCCGTCAGATCTCGCGTCATGGACAGGATCGCCGCTATCACCACGTTCGTGTGGGTGTGAATAGCCGCCTCGATACATTGCAAGCTGCAGTTCTTCTGGGAAAGCTGGGGGTTTTCGATGAAGAGATTGCGAAGCGCCAAAAGATCGCGGATCAATATGAAAGCAAATTGCTGCCAGTCTCTCAGATAGCTTGTCCATCCATCCAAAACGGCAACCTGAGCGCCTGGGCCCAATACACGATCCGGTCAAATCAACGCGATGATCTGCAGCGAGCTCTGAAAAAATTAGAGATACCCACCACGGTGCATTATCCGTTGCCTCTGAACAAGCAGCCCGCAGTGGAAGATGGCAGCAAGCAGCTCCCCATTGGCGATCAGCTGGCCAATGAAGTTCTGAGTCTTCCCATAGGCCCTTACCTTAGCGAATCGGATCAGTCCCTGGTGGCCCAGGCTATCCAGCGATTTTATATCGAAAATCCCTTTCCCTGATTCCGTCGTCGGAGTCGCCCTCGCGCCAATACCTGTTAGCAGGCCCAATTAATTGTTAGAAAGAATAATCATGGATATTAAAAACAAACGCTTCGTCATCATCGGTGGTGGTGGCTTGATCGGATCCCATACCGTTGACCAGCTATTGAAAGAAGACGTCGCCGAAGTGGTGATCTACGATAACTTCGTACGCGGTCGAATGGAGAATATAACGGATTCGCTCAAAGATCCACGGGTAAAAATTTTCGAAGCTGGCGGGGATATTCTGCAGACAGACATATTGGATGCTGCTCTCAAAGGAGTCGACGGGGTTTTTCATCTGGCGGCGCTTTGGCTCCTTCAATGCCATGAATATCCCAGGACCGCATTCGAAACCAATGTTCGGGGAACTTTTAATGTAATGGACGCTTGTGTCAGGAATGGGGTGAAGCGTTTGGTTTACTCTTCTTCAGCTTCTGTTTATGGCGATGCGGTGGAAGAACCCATGACGGAAGAGCATCCATTTAATAATAAAAATTTCTATGGAGCCACTAAAATTGCAGGTGAGGCTTTTTTGCGTGCTTACCATCATCGCTATGGAATGGATTATGTTGGGCTGCGATACATGAACGTGTACGGTCCCCGTCAAGATTACCATGGTGCCTATATTGCCGTGATCATGAAAATGCTCGATGCAATCGACAGCGGCAATAGCCCTACCATCATGGGCGATGGCTCTGAGGCGTTTGACTTTGTTGCGGTAGAAGACTGTGCACTGGCTAACGTCTGTGCAATGAAGGCCAGCGCGACTGACGAGTTCTACAACGTTGGTACCGGCAAGCGGACGTCGTTGAAAGAGTTGGCAGAAAAGCTTCTGCGTATCACCGGCTCTACCAAAGAAATCACATATGCATCCCGCAGTCAGGCCACCCTGGTGCGCAATCGCATTGGAAGTCCTGACAAGGCGCGCAAAGAAATTCAATTCAATGCACAGATCGATCTAGATGAAGGCTTGCGTAAGCTGATCGATTGGCGTGCGTCACATAAAGCAGAGGTGGCTGCTCGTCGCGCTTCCGTCGGCCTCTGAGGTATCCAACGTGTGCGGTATCGCGGGTTATTACAACACGGACCAATACCCTGCCTCGGCGGTGGTCATCAAACGCATGACCGATGCGATTGCGCACCGGGGACCGGATGGCGAAGGAAGTTACGTTCATGAAGCATTGGCGTTGGGCCATCGACGTCTTGCCATTATCGACCTCTCGCCCGGGGGGCACCAACCTAAAGCCTCCGAAGATGGTCGTTACGTTATCACCTACAACGGAGAAATCTACAATTTCAAAGAAATCCGTATGGAACTGGAGAGCTTGGGGCGCCACTTCCATACCCATAGCGACACGGAAGTCCTGCTTTATGCCTTTGTCGAATGGGGCGTGAAATGCTTCGATCGACTCAACGGCATGTTTGCTCTGGCAATCTGGGACAAGGCCGAAAAAACCTTGACGCTTGCTCGTGATCGTTACGGCGTCAAACCGCTTTATTATCATAACTCTGGAAAATCATTTGTTTTTGGCTCTGAAATCAAGGCAATTTTTGCACATGGAGTTGTTGATCCTAAAGTCGATTCCATCGGATTGTTTGAATATTTGAGTTTTCAAAATTTCCTTGCTGATCGAACTATATTCAGCGGAATCAGTCTTTTCCCTGCTGGCACATTTGCAACGATAAAAAGAAGCGGTACCGGATCTGTTGAAGCCAAGTTCACCCGGTACTGGGATTATGAATTCGTTGAGCCTGAATCTCCACGAAAATTAGAGGAATATGCAGAAGAGCTGGATCGCCTGTTCGCGCAGGCTGTCTCCCGGCAGCTGGTCAGTGACGTAGACATTGGTTCTTATTTGAGCGGCGGCATGGACAGCGGGTCCATCACAGCAGTCGCCGCTCAGCAAATCCCATACATGAAAACATTCACCTGCGGCTTCGATTTGAATTCGGCTTCAGGGATTGAACTGGGGTTTGATGAACGCCCGACGGCTGAATACATGTCTTATCTCTTCAAAACTGAGCATTACGAAATGGTGCTCAAGGCGGGAGATATGGAGCGAGTCATGCCAAAGTTGGCTTGGCACATCGAAGAACCGCGCGTAGGACAAAGTTACCCGAATTATTATGCGGCTCAACTGGCCAGCAAATTTGTCAAAGTTGTGCTGTCTGGTGCCGGTGGTGACGAACTCTTCGGTGGATATCCGTGGAGATACTATAGAGCGGTAGTCAATAATGATTTTGATCACTATATAGATAAATATCACGCTTTCTGGCAGCGTTTGATTCCTCAGGGGAGAATGTCCACCGCGCTGGCTCCGGTATGGGCAGAGGTTCAGCACATTGACTCGCGAGACCTGTTCAAGTCTGTCTTTCATCAGCGGCCTCAGAACATTGGTCGACCGGAAGACTATATCAATCACTCCCTGTACTTTGAAGCCAGGACGTTCCTTCATGGGTTACTGGTAGTCGAAGACAAATTGAGCATGGCCCATGGCATCGAAACGCGAGTCCCATTCCTCGACAATGATCTCGTAGATTTTTCCATGCAATTGCCTGCACGAATGAAGCTTGGAAATTTGGGCGAAGTCGTCAAGCTGAATGAAAATGAACCTGGGGCAAAGACCGCCAAATATTTTCAAAAAACCAAGGACGGGAAGTTGCTCTTACGCCAGGTGATGCAGCGATTGTTGCCACCTGTGATCACGGATCGTGAAAAGCAGGGATTCTCCGCTCCAGATGCGAGCTGGTTCAAAGGCGAGAGTATTGATTATGTCAAGCGTACTTTGCTCAGTCCTAATGCGTTGACCCATCAATATTTGGATCGTGACTATGTGAGTGAGATCGTTCGACAGCACGGCAGTGGAGAAATGAATCACCGCTTGCAGATTTGGTCGCTGATCAGTCTGGAGTCAATGATCAGACAATTTATAAAAAATGAATAAGAGAATTTCTACCCCAGAGAGGCCCTATAAAGTATTGCACATTGGCAATATTGCTAATAATGCTTATCTGAACGCGAAATTACTTCTTCAGCACGACGTTGAATCGGATGTAATTTGCGCAGATTATTACCATATCATGGGTACGCCAGAATGGGAAGACGCTGTATTTGATTTCGAGGGAATCGATCACTTCAATCCTGATTGGGCCAATCTGGATTTGCAAGGCTTTAAGAGGCCGGATTGGTTTCATTCGGGTGCCTTAGGGGAAATTTTGGCTGAACTGGCTGGAGACGCTTCGGCTCCAGAGCAAAAGATGGGGCGACTGTCGCGAATCATCGGGACAGCGCACAGCCACGCATTTGGGGGAACGCTTGAGCTTCTTTTAACGGATGCTTGGACGAAGCTTTTCGGATCCAAAAAAAAATCCTTGATCGACCTGTTGACAAAGGTTTCGGTTCCGATCTTGCGTGTCATCTGTCACTTGCATTTTTATGCTGAATCTGCATTGAAAAAAAATGGTGGAGATCGGTTCGCAAAAATACGCGTTACTTTGGACCAGATCAACAGCCGTACTGAATGTGACCTGAGGCGTTCCGAGGTAGTCCCATATTTTTTCCATCAAGCTTTGTGGGAACGGATTTTTAAGAAATATGATGCTGTTATCGGATATTCCATAGATGGAATTTATCCTCTGATATGCAATAAAAAATACATCGCCTTTGAACATGGAACAATCAGGAAAATTCCTTTCGTTGACGATGCTTTGGGGCGAATTTGCAAAGCTGTTTACAAAGCCGCAGATAAAATAATAATTACCAACTGCGACAACGTCAAGGCCGCAGAGAAGTTGCAGCTAAAAGACTATCGATTTATTCCTCATCCGATCAACGAGGAGGTTCAGAAGGTGCCGCTTCCACCCAGTTGTACTGAGCGCCTTCATGGTCAGGACTTTATCGTTTTTCATCCCGCCAGACACCATTGGGATAGGCATCGTGATCCCAGTTGGGAAAAGGGAAACGATAAAATTATTGCAGGCTTCGCAAAATTCAGAAAAGCAGCCAATGTCAAAACGGTTTTGGTTCTTACTGAATGGGGGTTGACAATAGAGCAGAGCCGGCGGCTCATCAAAAAATTGGGTATTGAAGATTCCGTGGTGTGGATACCAGTTCTACCCAATCAGCACATGATTGAGATGATCAGTCTGTCTCACGTTGTTGTTGATCAAATCGGTGTAGGTGCTTTTGGGAGCTTGGCCGCCAAATCGTTGATGTGTGGCAAGGCCACGCTGTGTCATATTGACCCGGAGCCGCACAGGGCTTGCTTCGATGTCATTCCACCGCTCATAAGTGTGGAGTCGCATATTGACGTAGCCGATCGTCTTCAACAACTAGCGAGTGATATTTCCTACCGAAATCATATTGAAAACGTATCTCGAGAATGGTATTTGCAACATCATTCCAATAAATTGATCGCTGAGCGCCTCGTTGGGTTGATTCAAGAAATTGCCGCATAACCTCCGAGCAAGAGTTATTCATCGACTGCAGAGGTGGTTATACTGTCATGATTTGCATGTCAATTCAGGTTATTTAGGTTAGCCGATGTATTTTTTTCGTGGAGGAATGATTTCTCTCCTCAATTCGATTTCTATTCTTGTGCTGCCCTTGGTTGCGGCGCTGAGGATTCCATTGAAGTGGGCCTTAGGGCGAGCGCCTGTCAGTATTTGGACTGGTGCACCCATTCTAAATATGGCAATTAACTCCAAGTCCGAGAGATTGATGGGTGCCAGGTCTTATTCTGTAGTTGCTCATACCTATTTCATTACTAATGAGTTCGATTTCGATCTTCAAAGATGTCCTCTAGGACGCATTTTTAACACACAATATAGGTATATTGCTTTTTGGGCTATTTGTTTAGTTGCTGATCGTGTTCATATTTATTTGGATGGTGGCATCTTACCGAACGCTAAGATGCGATCCTTCAACAAATTGGAACTTTTTGCGTATAAGTTGTTGGCAATAGATGTTTTTGCGTGGACCTATGGTGGAGATTGCCGGACCCAACGCATCACTCGGTCGCTGGGAGATCCGAACTGCTGTACGGACTGCACCGCTCCAAATTCGGCGTGCATCTGTGATGAGGGCTTGTTTCGACCTCGATATGATTATGCGCGAGATAAATGCGTCGCAATTTTCTCTATGGGGGACATGATTGAGTACACTCCTGGAAGTGTAAACACGCTATATTTTTGGCCGCTGGATGTTAGCGAGCGAAAATATAAAAATACTCAGTCTGTTTCTGGGTTGAATCCACCAGTAGTGCGGATTGTCCATGCTCCCAATCATCGGATGTTCAAGGGAACTAGATTTATAGAGGCGGCTGTCTCGGAATTATCTGCTGAAGGACTGGCTGTAGAGCTCGTGCTAGTTGAGAGGGTTCCAAATCAGCAGGCCCTCAAGATCTATCAAACGGCGGATATTATTGTGGATCAAGTCATGGTAGGTTTTCATGGGTTTTTCGCTCTTGAGGCAATGGCCATGAGCAAGCCGGTCGTGTGCTTCATTCGCGACCCGGAGCAC
>JAGXSC010000027.1 GCA_018334075.1 Actinomycetota bacterium | reverse complement strand
CCCGCCGGTGCCAGTCACAGTAGTCAGTGCAGGTAGATCGGCTCGAGGTATCCCTCCTGCTGTCCGCACGGCGCGCGCCCGCAATCAGGAGGGGCTGGTTGCCCTTTCGCCGCTGGGTGAGCACGTCATAGCGAGCAAGAGCGGTCACTTCCCACAGATCAGCGAGCCGGGCCTGGTCATTGAGGTGATTCGATCTGCGGTGGTCTCGGCCAGGGGGTAATGGTTCACCTGCGCGTCAATCAGATGCCGCTGTGTCTCGGGCCAAATGACAGCGCTGTGTGAGGTAGGCTCGGGTCCGGAGCGGCCTCCCGGCTCCAACGACATATATGCTTGACATATATGCCAGCCGACGAGTACACTTGTCCTACTATGAAGAAGACCATGATGTACTTGCCCGATGACATGCACCGCTATCTGGCACGCGAGGCGTCCGAGCGCGGGACCTCGATGGCCGAGGTTGCTCGTGAGGCGATCGCCGAGTACCGTTCGCGCCGGGCTGCCGAGGTAGGAGTGGGAGCTTCTGCGTTGGTGGGGTGCGTAACCGACGATCTGCCCGACAGCGATCTTGCGTCTCAGGTGGACGAAGGGCTTGCCGAGTACTTCGGCGCGGGTGGAGAGTGGGAAGAGGGCAGCGGGCTGTGCGAGCGCTCGTAGACTCGAGTGTTCTTATCGCGGCGGCGCGACAGCGCGAGCGCCTTCACGGTGCGGCGATTGCAGCGATCTCGGCTGACGAACCACGGGGGCTTGGTACTCCGATCACGATCCTCGCCGAGACCATGAGCTTCCTGCATGCGCGCGTGGGGGTGGAAGGACAGCGGGCCTTCTGGGATGGGTTCATGCGTAGCGGCATCGAAATCATCGGTGTCGATCTTCAGCTGATGGAGCATGCCCGTGCCATCGATCGCGACTACGCTGACGCCGGGTTCGGGTTCGCTGACTGCACGCTGCTCGCTGCATGCGAGCGCGTCGGATGCGCACGAATACTGAGCTTCGATGCCCAGCTGCGCGTCTACCGCCCGAGCTTCGCGGGTGCGCTCGAAGTGGTGCCCTAGCGGATGAAGGTTATGATCAAGCACGTTGGCGGAATGGTGTTTCGTCAGAGGGGAGTGCCAGTTGCAGATCACGGAAGCGGTGCCTGGAGACTTGGCCCGCCCGGGCTCATTCGGGTGGCTTCTTCCCAAAATATGCGCGCAGAGCCTCGTTGGGATAAAGTCTTCCACCGCTCAGTCTATCCATGTCGGCGTTCTCAAGCGCTTCAATGCGAGTCTCCGGCCTGATGAAACGATTGTAGTACGACGCGTCGTATCGCTGTCCGTAGATGTTGAAAAGCACATTGAGTATCCCGCCTATGTACACGGCCTTCCCGTGCATCTCGTTTCTGATGAAGTCCCCGAGATACATTCCGTAGGATGCGCAGCTAAGCCACGCGATGTCGAAATCGAGCCTGCTGATGTCCTGGGCCATTAACTCACACTGCTCATGCCAGTTTTGTACGGAAACTTGCAACCTGTTTTTGGTGCCATCTCCCGTGTTATACGTGACCGGAGTCTGGTAGGGCAGAAGCTCAAAATCGGGATACTTGTAGTCAACGATCAACTCGTTACGGCGCCGGTTTTGGATCTCAATAGTACGTGAGAACGGACTGACTATCAGTATCCGTCTACCTTCGCCCCAGACCCTGAACGTGTCGAGGAATGGACGAACATCCTCCATGAACAGGTAGTTTATCAGCGATTTTCCCTGGCATACGTGCCGCAGGAGAGGTAGTTCATCCTTGTAGAAGACATTGTGGCCGAACTGGTTAGTGAGATGCTGTCCTGCATATAGCAGGCAATCGGCTCGCTCATAGCACTCAGTAAGGCATTCGAGATACCTGATGAAGTTCGAGTGGTCGCCCGCGAAATCGAAGTAACCGTTGAACTCGGATACTCGACGGACAGCGACCTCCCTTGCCAGAGGGTCTTCGTAGAGTCGAGGGTTTGCCCAGAAGCCCTTCACGGCTTCCCAATCGGATCCACCGATTCGCCCAACGAATACGGGAGTATCGCCGGAGAGGAGTGTCGTGAACATGCGGGCAACATGTGAATCGTACGGATTGGCGTAAATCTCTGCCCCCCGCAGTCTGCGAAACGGCCATGGGACAACTCTTCTGTAGACGTCGTACTGGTTCTCCATGCGTGCTTTGCTCAACGGAGCACGAATCCAGTACGGGACACTGCGTCGATAGGCCTGGCGTATTTGCCGCTTGGCGGCATGCGAAAGCCTCATGCGTTATCACTCCAGTTAGCTGATTCTTCAGCACCCTCCGAGGGGCAGTCCCAAGTCCGCGACGAAGTGGGACTCGTAGATTTTAGCAGCTTTTGTCCTCGCTCAGCGCGCGCGAGGTTTCCTTCCCCCGGCCGCGAGTTCGACCGCATTCGCGAACTACTTGTCACCGATGCGGTGCGGGACAAGCTCATTCGATGGGTGGAGGTAACGACGCAAGACCTTGACTAGCACTAGTCTGCGCGTCTACCGCCCGAGCTTCGCGGGTGCGCTCGAAGTGGTGCCCTAGCGGCCGCGGGTCGGGGACCCCACCACCGCTTGCTGGGTAAGCGGCAATAGCGTACGCTACCCTGTGCAATTCGGCGTACCAGGAGGTCTTTATGCAACCGCTGCGACTCGACGAGGGCATCCGACCCCCTTCTGGGATGCGGAGTTGCCATGCGGGCGGGCAGCGATGAGCGAGCAGCAGCAGCCTCTCGTTTCGATACTCACGCCCTCCTACAATCAGGCAGCCTGGCTTGGCGACAACCTGCGCTCGGTAGCGTGCCAGACGTACCCGCACATAGAACACATCGTCATGGACGGCGGCTCGACCGACGGCAGCGTGGGGATCCTCGAAACGGCTGGCGATGCGGTCATCTGGCGGAGCGAGCCCGACGAGGGACAGGCTCACGCCATCAACAAGGCGTTCACCTCCTCCTCCGGCGAGATTATCGGCTGGATCAACTCAGACGACGCCTACTTTGACTGCCAGGTGATTGAGGACGTGGTCGCCTACTTCGAGGCGCATCCTGAAGTCGACGTCGTGTACGGACACTGTGCTCAGACGACCGCGGGCGGTGGGATCATCCAGATTCTTTGGGCACCTCCCTACTCAGGGGAAATGCTCCGCACGATCAACCTGATCAGTCAGCCTACGGCCTTCATGCGACGGCGCGTGCTCTCCGAGCCCATGCTCGACGAGAGCTTCCACTTCACGATGGATTATGAGCTGTGGTTGCGCCTTGAGGCCTCAGGAGTGCTATTCGCCCGCATCCCGCGGATTACAGCCATCGACCGGCATCAGGCCGATCGCAAATCCTCGAACATCCTCGACGTGCACGCTGCAGACACCGAGCGGCTTGCCGAGCGCTACAACACGCGATCTGGCCCGGAGTGGAACCGAGAGCGCACGCGCTTCTACCTCACGCAGCGTGTTGCGGGTGCGCTGTTAATCCCTAGCGTTCGTCCGCCACTCGCGTTCACGCACCCGCGCGATCTCAAGAGGGGTTTGATTCGCCGACAACTCCTCACCCGCCGTTCGCGCTGGGCGGAGGAGTACCGGTGAGTCCGCTATGATGGGAGTGTTGCTTTCTCGATCCCGGAGAGGTTCACGATGACTCTGCGCCACATCGCACATCGCATCCTGCCGCCCGTGCTCGTCGACGCCGTCCGCGCCGTCCTTGGGCGCAAGGCCGCTCTGCCCGGACGCTTCGAAGTCGTAGGACCTGAATGGCCCACCGTCGAAGACATGAACCCGGGATGGATGGACTCCGGAATCGCTGCAACGCAGGCAGGGCGGTGGGAGGAGTTCTGTGCCGCATGCGAGGGGCCTGTGCCGCTCGACGTCGCACACGAAGCGACCGAGCCGATCCCTCGCAACATGGCTTTCCACAACACGTACATGACGTTCGGGTACGTACTCGCGCTCGCTGCGGCCGGTCGCGATAGGATTTCGATACTCGACTGGGGTGGTGGCCTTGGGCACTACGCCGTGCTTTCGAAGGCGCTGTTGCCTGAAACCCGGATTGAATATCACTGCAAGGACCTACCGGCCTTCTGCGATAAGGGGTCGACGCTGCTGCCGGAGGCGACGTTCTACTCCGATGATGCGTGTCTCTCGCGAACCTACGATCTGGTGGTCGCGAGTGGATCGCTGCAATGCTCGCGGGAGTGGCAGAAAGTCGCCGAAGGGCTTGCGGGCGCCACGGGGCGCTACCTGTACATCACTCGATTACCGGTCCTTCTTTCCACGCCTTCGGTGGTAGTACGTCAGCAGGCGCGCATCCAGGGGTTCAACGACGACCTTCTCGGCTGGTTCCTCAATCGCGACGACCTTCTCGGCCACCTCCAATCGCTTGGCATGGATCTCGTGCGCGAGTTCTACGTCGACGAGTATCCGCGCGTAGAGGGAGCGTCAGAGCAGGCCGACGTGCGAGGGTTCCTGTTCCGAGCCACAGGGGTATAGTGGTGAGCCGCTCGACTAACAAAGGCATCGACGCAGGTAGGGTCGGCCGTGTTCGGGGCTTAAGCTCGACAGAGCCGGGTGAGGTGACTCGGGCTGGGAGCGGGCTAGATCAGCCCTCCGGCGCGTCCCCAGAGGACGGCGCGCACCGCACCAGCGCTTCTTCGGAGAGTAGCTTGTAGAGGATGCGGTGTAGTGCCACCGCATCGTCCTGAGACAGTTTCACGCACGAGGCCACTTGCTCTGGAACGTAGGCGGCGGCGGTCTTCAGTGCGCCTCCCTCGCTGGTGAGCGATACGATAACGACACGCTCGTCATCCGAGGAGCGCCTACGGGCGACCCAACCCTGAGCCTCAAGCTTCTTGAGCACTGGGGTGATTGTCCCCGAGTCAAGGAACAGCCGCTCTCCCAGCTCCTTGACCGTCACAGCGTCCCGCTCCCACAACGCGAGCATGACTACGTATTGCGTGTAGGTGAGGCCCAGCGGATCGAGTGCAGGTCGGTACAGGCCTACGATGCGGCGGGCGGCCGCCCAGAGAGGGAAGCACAGCTGCCGATCAAGTCTGAGCATCTCATGTTCCACGTGCTGTTCTCCTAAGATCGGCACGTCCCCTTTTGGTGAGAGGGACGCGGGGCTTGACAGGGGAATCATATCATATACAATTAGGTTGTATACAATTCAATTGTGTAACACATAAGCACTAACCGCAAAAAAGAAAGGGGCACCACCGATGACACTAGCTGAGCTTCCCGTAGGCGTCGCCTGCACCATCAGGAGTGTGGCCGGCGCGATAAAAAATAGTGCGTACAACGTAGTGGCGGGTGTCGCCGAGGGCAGTGCCGTTCGCGTTCTTGCTCGTTACCCCGAGCGCAAGCCCCGCTTCGCCGAGGTAGAAATAGACGGTCGTTTCGTGGTCACCTTGCCGATACTCCTTACATCCGATGTTGCCCTCGATTGCGGATGTGCCTGAGGCGCGATATTAGCGCCATCGACGCAGACAAAGCCGGCCGTGTGAGGTATTCTCGGCTTGGAGTGTAGCGTGGCCGGTTTGCTGGAGCTTACCTAGGGAGAGCCTTCCGATGACAACGGACGATGACCTGAGAGCCGATCTTTGGCCGGCACTTCCGTTCGCGGAGTGGAAGGACACTGCAGCCACGTTGCACATGTGGATGCAGATCGTGGGGAAGATCCGGGTGGCGTGCGCTCCGTGGGTGAACCACCAATGGCACGTCACTCTTCACCTGACCTCCCGTGGGCTGACGAGTCGGCCGATCCCATGGCAGGGGCGTACTTTCCAGATCGACTTCGACTTTGTTGATCATATGGTCATCATTCTGGTTTCGGACGGCGCGAAAGAGCAACTGGATCTGCGACCGCGAAGTGTCGCGGAGTTTTACCATGAGCTCATGGCGAAGCTAAAGCGAGTGGGGATCGCCGTGGAGATACATGGCGTGCCCAATGAGGTTCCTAACCCGATTCCCTTCCGAGACAACGAGCGCGAGGGCGACTATCAGCCAGAGTACGCGAACCGCTTCTGGCGGATCCTGTCGAGCAGCGGGCTGGTGTTCGATGAGTTCAGGGGGGGCTTCATCGGGAAGTGCAGTCCGGTGCACTTCTTCTGGGGAGCTATGGATCTCGCGGTGACCCGGTTCAGCGGCACCCGTGCGCCTGCGCACCCCGGAGGCATCCCGCACTTTCCGGATTGGATCACGCGGGAGGCGTACTCCCATCAATTGAGCAGCGCTGGTTTCTGGGCAGGAGGCGAATCCTATCCAGAGCCGATATTCTACTCATACGCGTATCCGAGTCCGCCCGGGTTCTCGGAAGCCAAGGTGGGTCCGCAGGCGGCGCGGTGGGATTCAGGCCTAATGGAATTCGTTCTTCCGTACGATCAGGTCCGGGCGAGTCGATCTCCTCGTGAGGATCTGTTGGAGTTCCTGGAATCGACTTACGTAGCCGCTGCAGAGCTAGGCGGCTGGAACCGAGAGCAGTTGGAGTGGAAACCGGGCGAACGCCCCCCAGTTGGAGGGTTTGGTCGGGATGGCCGCTAAGGCGATAGGAGTGGCATGCTGATTCGAACCCTGCTGAAAAAAAGCGGCCCTCGTCATTCACGGGGACGAGGAAAAGTCTTCCAGTTCGGGGCATGTTTCCTAGCGGCCGCGCTCCTCATCGCCTCTTTACCGGTGGCGGTCGGGGAAAGCGTTCTGGCGCAGGAAAGCGCCCCGTGGCGCAAGGATATGGTCGACGAGACGCCGAGCCACTACTATCTCTGGTACCAAAACGCCGTGGCGGTGGCTCGCTACAACATCGATAATAGGCAGCGGGACAAGAACGGCATCGTTATGGTGGAGTACAGGCACCTCGACGCCCCAGTTTATAACCCTGTCACCGTCGCGATAGTGGCACTGCGAGCGAACGAGGCATACCTTCACCAGGGCGATACCGTTTTTCGCGAAGACTTTTTGCGGCATGCCCTCTGGCTTCGAGACGCCGGGATGGACACCGAGGGACGTTTTCCGTACCGGTTTCCTTACACGCGGCCAGGCACCACCAATCCGCCGTGGTACTCGGCCATGGCGCAAGGCCTGGGAATATCTGCGATGCTTAGGGCGTACGCGCTTACCGGAGACGAGACATTTCTAGAAGCCTCAAGGAGGGCGTTCAAGCCGTTCCTGGTAGATATCTCTCAGGGCGGGGTAGTGAGCGACGGCGGGAATTGGCTTGAGGAATACCCGGACGGGCATCAAGTTCTCAACGGGAAGCTGTTCGCGCTTTTCGGGCTCTACGACCTCTACAGGGCGACTGGCGATCTGCAGGTGAAGGAGCTGTTTCAAAAGGCTTCATCGCACCTCGCCGACAACCTTCATCTGTATGAAGCGAACGGGGCTGTGCTTTATGAGTTGTTCCCTAGGCGATATTCCCATCCGCTTTACTACCGTCTGCAGAACGAGCAGCTCCTTGTGCTATCGGAACTCACAGGCAACAGTGTCTTTGCCCAGGTGAGCCATCGCTGGTCGACCGAGTTCCGGGCTTACCCGGCGCCAGTGTTCAACGTTGCCCGTGAGCACCGGTCTGCGCAAGGGCGCACCACAAGGATCCATGGCCGCATAGACTACCTTTTCAGGGCCTATTTCCCGGTCAGGCCTTCAGTGCGGGTGAAGCAGGCTCGGGCTGATGGTGTAGGCGGATGGAGTACTGTCGCCGTCGTCGGACTGGACTTCACGGACGGTTTTACGGCCGAATTCACGTATGTCACACCGCCGCTGATCACCGATATGCGGTATCGCTTCGAGGTGCTAGGGGAGGCCTCGCTCGCCCAGTTCGGCTGTGACTACCCCATCACGGCATATGGCGAAACCACTGTACGGATGAGTCGGCCGAATGTCGCGAATGCGTGGGTCGTCAGCAATCCGGCAACCCCCAACGGGGATGGATGGAACGATCACGTCCACATCGGCTACGACCTTACCGGGGGCGAATCGTATGTCACGATTCAGCTGCTGAATGCCTCAGGTCAGGTTGTGGCTTCGCGCCGAGGGCGAACCGCCGGAGGCTTGCACGCTCCACAGAGGGACGGCCGCTGGTGGGCCCGCTTCGACCTCAAGGACAGCCGGGGAAGGGTGCTCCCCGACGGGATCTACCGCTATGTGGTGACGGCGACGGCGTCCGGCCTGCGGTCGTCACGCTCGGGGAACCTGTTCATCTCGCACAGATTGACCCTCGCCCCAGCGCTCGGAACACGCCCGGTCATATCCCGCATATGGGCTGCACCGACGCCTTTCACGCCGGGTCGGTCGCCAGAGCCGGTGACGCGCTTCGGATTCAACCTCTCGGAACCGGCCTGGGTGACCGTGAAGGTGTTCGACTCTCGCGGTGTCGCAAGGGTAGTCGTCAACAACGCGAGGCTTGGTGCCGGAAGACACTATCCGAGCTGGAACGGCAGGGATGCGCACAACAGGCTCCTGCCGCCCGGCAACTACGTCTACTATGTATTTGCAAGCAGCG
>JAGXSC010000026.1 GCA_018334075.1 Actinomycetota bacterium | reverse complement strand
CTTGGCTATGACCGGGTAGGATGTTGGTGTTGCCCGAACAATAATGAAAGAGCACAACTCTTGTCCCGGATTTATATGTCGGAGCAGGCTGAGAGATGGCGTAAGTTTTTGATAGATTTCGCTATAAAGATCGGCAAGCCCGATGCCGAAGTCTATGTTGACAGCGGCAAATGGAAAGCTCGTCAGGGTGGTAACGGTATTGCCGCTGCGGAAGAAGTCAAAATTAAATTTACTAATTGTACAACTGAGGAAAACGCAAAAGTATATAAGCTTAATAGTCCGATTGATGATAGCTTTTTGAATTTACTGACTCCATTTGGCAAGGTTACTAAGGAACTTGGGCGAAAGCTTATTAATGAAACCATTGTTTTGGATATAAAAACCAATGTGCCAATTTTATCGATTCAGCCCTTTTCACAGGATGGATATGATTATGCAGTAAAAGTCAAGACCATGAATGTAGCAAAGCATGATGATCTGCAAAGAATGGTCGGCTATCAGGTGAGGAAATTCAATGCCTGCCGTAAATGTTTAAAATGTGAATCGCTGTGTAGATTTGGTGCCATCTCAATTATCAGTGATGAATACCGAATCAGCGAGAGCAAGTGTAAGCGTTGTAAGATGTGCGTTACTGCAAAATATCTTGAAGGCGGTTGCATGATGGACAAATACCTCAAGACAAAGGAGTAAATATGAGATTTAGAGCACATGATACCTTTTTTATACGAAAAGGCTGGCTATATAAAGGAATGAAAAATGTTGTCCACGACAGAACAGTCTTTATGGGCGACAACGGAAATCCTATGGATATTTTAGGTATAGGTGCAAATATGGTTAAGTCCCTGCGGTACTGGCTGCAAGCTGTCGGGCTTACTGCTGAGCCATCGCAGGGCAAGAAATATCAAACCCTTACCCCTTTTGGTGAAATCATCTATGAAAATGACAGATACATCGAAGAAATAGGAACGCTGTGGCTTTTGCATTATAAACTTGCAACTAACGAAGCTGATGCAACGGCATGGTATTACTTCTTTAATGAATTTAATCGAAACGAGTTTAATCGGGATGATTTTGTAAAGCAGCTCAATGCATACATCCTGCTGAACGAATCAGAGGTTTCCGAGCGTTCATTAGATGATGATTTTAACTGTATTGTTAACACCTATGTACCAAGAATTAAGTCCAATCCCGGCAGGGTGCATCCAGAAAGCAATATAGACTGTCCGCTTGGTGAGTTATCGCTTGTGGATATAGTAAATAAAAAGGCAAAGACCTATAAAAAAAGTGTACCTAAGCTTGACAGTGTTCACCCGCTTGTAGTCCTTGCGGTCATCATTGATCAAGCTAAAGGAGAAAAGCAAATTAAGATATCTTCTATTCAGAACGATAAATGTAATGCTGGTAAAGTGTTTAACCTCGATATTATCACACTGACCAGCCTGCTTAATAAAATAGAGCTTATGGGATTCATCAAGGTTGTTCGGACAGCTGGGCTTGATGTTATAGACATTGAAAGAGAAATTGACTTTTTAGGGTGTGTCAGGGAATACTACGGCGCAATCAATAGATAAACACCCCCCCTAAGAATGGAGATAGAGTATGAGTGGTAAGAAAATATGGGTCGAGAAAGGTTTTCAAACATCCATTAATATCGCCTATGACCTGCACAATGAAAATAAAGTGAAAAGCTTTATTCCTACGATGTCATCTATTGACGTCATTGAGGATGTTCTTCTCAGCACCAGTGTACAGGAAAGAGGCAGAGCAAGAATATTAATTGGAGCATATGGCAGAGGAAAATCGCACATTGTACTCATGCTCATGTCGCTTCTTTTTAAGAAAGACATAGCTTTGTTCGAAGTGCTTTTGAATAAAATAAGGGAACAAAATCCAAAACTACATGGGTTTATTACAGACTATATAAACAGCGATAAAAAACTGCTACCTATTATAGTTAGCGGAAGCAGCACAAGTATTACTCAATCGTTTTTGAGCGCGTTGCAAACAGCCCTAAAAAACGAAAACTTGACAAATCTAATGCCTGAAACCAACTTCAAGGCGGCTGTCAATACTATAGAACTTTGGGAAAATCAATACCAGGATACATATAAGAAGTTTGTTGCTGAACTTAATGTACCCATTAATGACTTTATCGTTTCCTTGAAAGAATACGATGTGAGTGCATATGAGAAGTTTAACAAGCTTTATCCAACCCTCACATCCGGTAGTGCTTTTAACCCGTTCCTCGGTTTTGATGTAGTGGAGCTCTATGAGAAGGTTGTAGACAAACTAAAGGACGAAGGATTTAACGGGGTATATATCATTTATGACGAATTTAGCAAATATCTGGAGGCAAGCATTGCCAATACTACGATCAGCGACATAAAGCTACTACAAGACTTTGCGGAGAAATGCGACCGCAGCGGCGAAAAGCAAATGCACCTGATGCTAATATCTCATAAGGACATCGCAAACTACATTGATAAAAACCTTCCGAAAGATAAGGTTGACGGTTGGAGAGGTGTTTCTGGCAGATTTAAGCATATTAATCTGCATAACAATTTTTCACAGATGTATGAGATCATATCTGCTGTTATAAAGAAAGATGAGGACTATTGGGCTGATTACTGCCAGGAGAATGAAACACGCTTTAAAAGTTTGATTGAACGTTTTAAGGCAAACGGTATACTTGAAAAGAATGATGATACCACAGCTCAGACTGCAGCTATTGGCTGCTATCCGCTGCATCCGATTTCAACCTTCATCCTCCCAAGACTCTCCGAAAAGGTTGCACAGAACGAGAGAACATTGTTTACATTTTTATCATCGGATAACAAGCACACCCTATCCGCATTTTTAGAAGATGCGAAGGGTGATTTTCCTATGCTTACCCCTGATTATGTGTATGATTACTTTGAGCCACTTTTAAGAAAAGAGCCTTATACGAGCGAAATTCACAAGCTTTATGAAACTACATCAAAGGTGCTTCAAAAGCTCGACGAGGACTCCCTAGCTTCTAAAATTGTCAAAACCATTTCACTGATCTACATTGTGGAGCAATTTGAAAAACTGTCTCCAATAAAAGACATAATCATAGGCACCTTCAGAGACAGTGTTTCCGATGTTAAGGTTATTGATGATGTACTTGCAGAGCTTATTGAAAAAGAGTGTATTATTTATCTCAAAAGAAGCAACGGCTATCTGAAAATCAAGGAAAGCTCGGGCGTTGACATCGGTGCTGAGATTCAGAATGTTATTGATAAGACCAGGCAGACTTTGAGCGTTAAGGACATTCTGAATAAATCCTCCTTTGATAGCTATATGTATCCTACTGCCTATAATGATGAAATGGAGATAACAAGATACTTTGATTTCACCTTTATTGACAGCTTAGAGTTCTTCTCTGTAACAGATTGGGGAAGAAAGATTGAAAACCTAAGCGCAGATGGCGTAGTGTATGCAATTATTCCTCGTAGCAACGAAGAAATCGAACAACTCAGAAATGCTATCAAAAGCAGCAATTGTAACCACAATAGAATTATTTTTGTGTTACCTGTACGCTTTATGGATATTGAAAAAATAGCTTTTGAGTTTAAAGCAGTAACGATGCTAAAGGACCTGGCTTCTGATGATGATCTTCTATCTGATGAATATGATATTTATATTGAGGATTTAGAAGAAGTTATCGGTAGATATATTTTGTGCTTTACCCGCCCGGAAACAGGAGAAGCCGAGTACTATTGGAACGGTGAAAAACAACCGTTTAAGAGAAAGGCACAAATCTCTGCTAAGCTCTCAGAAATTTGTGCACAAACCTATCCAAACACACCTATTATCAATAACGAATCCATAAATAAAGATAGTTTGCCGACTGTTGCAATTAACAGCAGGAGCAAGCTTATTTCAGGCCTGCTTGAGAACGAGTTAAATGTGAATTTAGGGCTTACCGGAACGGGTCAAGACGTTTCGTTTATGAGAAGTACCCTGATACAGACAGGTATCCTCTCAAATGAACAAGTAAAGCCTGTTTTGACTCTTACACCTGAAGATGTGAATATGGCAAACACGTTGCGCGAGATACAAGAGTTTTTCAATAATGCCAACGCAAACGAGGGGCAGAATTTCAAAGATTTGTACGACAGATTGACTCTGCCCGAATTTGGTTACGGAATTAAAAAAGGGGTTATCCCCATCTATATTGCTGTAGTGCTTCACTTCTTCAAGAAGTATCTTGTCATCAAGAACAGGAACGAAGAAGTTAAAATTACAGCGGATCTCCTTAATAGTATTAACGAAAATCCAAAGGCTTTTACCGCCTTTATGGAGGATTGGAATGAAGATAAGTCAGCCTATATTGATAGCCTGGCAGATCTCTTTTCGGATTATGTTATTTCAAAAGAAAAGGACTACAACTCATTTACTTATGTTGTGTCCGCTATGTCACGCTGGTACATGAGTCTGCCTAAGTATGCGAAGGAGTTAAAGACAAACTATAAAGGAAAGGATGCTTCGCCTGAAAAAATATCTCCTGCACAAGTCAAATTTATCGGGAGCTTAAAGCAGATCGACATCAATGCTCGAGAATATCTGTTCGAGAAGATGTTTGATATTTTCGGATACAAAGAGTTTACGGTGGACATCGTTGACAATATCAGAAGCTCAAAATCTACCTTTGATCGTGCTAAAATTGGACTCATCAAACATCTGATAAACGATGTGAAAGACGTTTTCAAGGCTGGTCAAGCTGATAATGCTACATTGACGTCCATTATCAAAGATTTTATTGAAAGATTAAAGCCTACTACGCTGAGCTACTTATTCCCTAATGAAGAACATAAGGTTCTGCAGCTCATGAGCAGTATTGGCAATGATGAAAAGACATTCATCGAAAGGCTTGCAAAAGCAGTTACCGACCTGAGAATTGACGATTGGACTGCAGATACGATTTCCGAATTTACAGTAGAATTAGAAAAGATTAAGAAAACAATTTTAGAGTATGATTTAACTGCAGCACAGGTTGAACATTCAGCAGTAAGCTCAAATAGTTACAAAGTGTCGTTTGTAGGAAAAGATGGTGAAGAAGTTGTTAAGTCCTTTGATAAAACAACTTACAGCGATAGAGGCAAGCTCCTCTACAATGAAATAGCCACGGCTCTCAATGATATGGGCCAGTCAATTTCAGAACAAGAAAAAAGACAAATCCTTATGGAGTTTATTGAAAAGATGTGTGGGGGAGGGATCTAACAGTTGGATAAAATAGCTTATTTCAATAATGCTGCTACCACCTTCCCTAAGCCGGAAGAAGTGTATAGTTTTGTAGATAAATATTATCGTGAGACGGGAATTAACTCTGGTCGTGGACAAAATAACTCTGCAAGTAAACTTACTCAAGATACTAGAAATTTAATGATGGAGCTGTTCCACTGCCCTGCTAAGAAGGTAGTATTTACCCCATCGGCAACGGAAGCAATCAACATTATTTTGCAAGGATTGTCTATATCGGACAATTTTAACATTTATGTTTCGCCCTTTGAACATAATGCGGTTACTAGGGTGCTGAATTATTTGCAAGGTTTATATAAACTGAACATTATTACCTTGTCCGTTACCGAAAGGGAGCTAACCTACGATTTAGAAAAAATCAAATATCAGTTTGCTGAGAATAGACCCAACATTGTAATAATGAGCCATGCGAGTAACGTGTGTGGCGTGGTAGCTCCTATATACGATATTTGCACGATGTCGCACCAATACGGATCAATTAACGTGGTCGATATGTGCCAAACTGCGGGACTTATAAATATGGATTTAAGCAGTAATATCTATGATTTTGGGGTTTTTGCTGGACACAAGACCTTATACGCCACCTTTGGCATTGCAGGATTTATTTGTAATGGTGATATCAAGCTTAAACCTCTTATTTATGGCGGCACAGGAATTGATTCTGCAAATCCAAATGTACCTGATACAATTCCTGAGAGATATGAAGTCGGCAGCCAAAACATAATGGCAATAGCTGGGTTGAATGCTGCTTTGAATTGGATAAAGAAAACAGGGATAGATCGTATCTATGCCAAAGAAAAAGAAAACCATAAAAAGTTATTTGCTTTATTAAGTAAGTATAAAAATATCAGAATTATTGCTCCTTCAGATGCCGCCGATGCTGTTGGCGTTGTGTCCTGTGTCTTTGATGGTTACAGCAGCGACAATATCGGTCAGACATTGGGTGAACAGGGGGTCGAGGTTAGAACAGGACTTCACTGTGCGCCATTTGCTCATCAGTTTTTAGGTACTTTCCCTGCTGGAACAGTTAGATTTAGCGTGAGCTATTTCAATACAGATGACGACTTTGTAAAGCTTGGACAAGCGTTAGACTATATTTACGAAAACGGTTAGGAGTGATATAAAGTGAGAGAACGAGAGTTTGAGAATTATTTACTCGAAGATGAAAATATAGTCAGCAAAGTCAAAGCTGTGCGTTCAAGAGTAAATAAGGCACGAATGATAGAGCGGCACTTTGATACTTCTCTTGACTATATCGTATCGGATGATAAAAGGATGTATGAATCCTTGCTTAAAATAAAAACTGAAATGAATGACGTAAACGGAAATATCTCAAATGCTTTGCGAAAATATTATCATTTTGCTAATAACAAGATTTTTCCAACACTTGGAGCATATATAGATAACTTGGAATAGCAAGACGGAGGTGAACTTCAAGTTGAGCTTACAGGATATAAGCATAAAAAATGAATATCGATCTCTTATCGATAATGTCGCTAAGGATTTTTACATCCCCTTGCTAAGACAGGCAAATTTGTATAGAAGAGCTGTTGGCTTTTTCTCTTCATCTGCCCTTGTAGAAATATCCAAGGGGATTGCAGGGCTTGTTGAAAATGGCGGAAAAATTCAATTAGTAGCTTCCCCTCATCTTTCGGAGGACGACATTGACGCAATTCGCAAGGGGTATGAGTTAAGAAATGAAATCATTGAGAAGGCATTGCTTCGTGAACTGCACGATGCTAAAAGTGTCTTTGAGCAAGATAGATTAAATTTGTTGGCTCAATTAATTGCAGATGGCATATTGGATATAAAAATCGCCTTTACAGAAAATGAAGGCAACTTGGGAATGTACCATGAAAAGATGGGTATCATCAGCGATAATGATGGCAATAAAGTTGCGTTTTCTGGGTCAATGAATGAATCTGCTACAGCTATGATGATTAACTATGAGGCCATTGATGTTTTTTGCTCATGGGATGATGAAAAGGGCAGAGTTACAGCTAAGGAAAATGCTTTCACAGCCATTTGGAATGATAATGAGCCTAATATTTCAATCATAGATTTCCCTAATCTTAAATCTGAAATTATTGAAAGATATAAGCGAACTCCACTTGAATACAACATTGACAAGAAGGAATTTGGCGAGGAAATATATTTACGCGAAGCCACGAATGCATACGGTATAGGAGCAGTTATTCCTTCTAATATTCAACTTCACAAATATCAAGAAGAAGCTATTGATAAATGGGAAAAACAAAATTTCCGGGGCATTTTTGATATGGCAACTGGTACGGGTAAAACATACACGGGCCTTGGGGCTATTGTTCGGTTGTGCGAGATATTAAAAGACAAGATTGCAGTGATAATTGTATGCCCCTATCAACATTTAGTTGAGCAGTGGGTTGAAGACATAAGGCTGTTTAATATAGCCCCGATTATTGGTTATAGCAACTCCCCCCAAAAGGATTGGAAGAAAAAGCTTGCGGATGCAGTGAGAAATCAAAAAATAGGAGTAAGGGGTAAGGAGTTTTTTTGCTTTGTCTGCACTAACGCAACTTTTGCATCCGATATGGTACAAGCACAGATAGAAAAAATAAAAGGTGATGCCCTACTTGTTATTGATGAAGCTCATAATTTTGGAGCAACAAGGCTAAGTGCATTGTTGCTAGAAAAGTTTAAATATAGATTGGCTCTGTCTGCTACACTCGAAAGGCATAATGACGAAGAGGGTACTGAAAGACTTAAAGCTTACTTTGGTCAAAAATGTATTGAGTATTCGCTAGATAGGGCGATTGTGGAACACAAGCTAACTCCATATAAGTATTACCCGGTTGTTGTTTCACTTAATGAGGCGGAACTTGAAAAGTATGCACAGCTATCCTATGAGATGTCGAGAAACTTGATAAAAAGTAGAAATGGGAAGCTAAAGCTTAGCAAATATGGCGAGATACTGGCCTTAAAGAGAGCAAGAATTGTTGCAGCTGCATCTGAAAAGATTGAAAAGCTCAGAGAGAAAATTACACCGTATAAAGACGAAAATTATTTATTGGTATATTGCGGTGCGACCTCAATGTTAAATGAAAACAGTGATTTCTCGGATACCTCTGAAGATGACATTAGACAAATCCAAGTAGTAACAGACCTTTTAGGAAATGAACTGAAAATGCGGGTATCACAATTCACCTCTCGAGAAAAGGTGGATGAGCGGTCCATCCTTAAAAAGGAATTTGAAAAAGGTGATACCTTGCAAGCATTGATCGCCATTAAGTGTTTAGATGAGGGCGTTAATATTCCCAAAATTAAAACCGCCTTTATCCTCGCAAGTACAACAAACCCAAAGGAATATATACAAAGGCGTGGACGTGTTTTGAGATTGGCAAATGGTAAGGATTACGCAGAAATATACGACTTTGTAACCCTGCCTCGACCTCTTGACGAAGTATCTTCTTTAACCGAAGAACAGATGAAGCGCGATATAACACTAGTGAAAAATGAGTTAAACAGAGTAGAAGAATTTGCGAGAATTGCAATGAACTCTATGGAAGCTAGTAGTCTTATATGGGAAATTAAAGAAGCTTATGGAATAGACGAAGAAAATATAGATTTTACTACTGAATCTGAATTTTAAGAGGGGGTTATAGCTATGAAGGAAATTAATGGTGTCCAGATTGACGAGAAAAAAGCGCAGCGGCTTCTTCAAAAGCTTATTATGATGGAGAAAAAGAACCTTATGTCAAAGCAGTTTGGTGATCCTGAAATGGTTAAAAAGATCAAGAAAATGATTGAGGAGGAAGTCGAATGCTTTTAAAATCTTTAAAAATGATAAACTTCCGCCAATTTATAAATGAAGAAATTGATTTTGCAGCTGATAGTGAGAGAAATGTTACTGTAATCATGGGTGAAAATGGTGCAGGAAAAACAACTATTTCTCAAGCATTTTCTTGGTGTCTTTATGGGGATACAGATTTCGATGATAAGCTAATGCTTAATAAAATTGTGGCTTCACAGATGATACCTAATGAAGAAAAGACAGTTAAGGTACAGTTAGATCTTATTCACTCAGGTATTGAATATACGATTATTACGGAGCAAAACTATAAAAAGGAATTTTCTAACAAGCTAAAGCCAAATAACGTCATTAGGAATATTGCTTACAAGAAC
>JAGXSC010000025.1 GCA_018334075.1 Actinomycetota bacterium | reverse complement strand
AAGCCGGTAGAGCTCGGCCGGTTGAAGCAGGCGCTAGAGAGGCTCGTTCCTGCCGAAGTTGCCGGTGCCCGCATCGATCGTATACCTGTTGAAAAGGCCGGCAAGAAGCTCCTGGTGCAAGTCGAGGAGATCACTCACGTGATGGCCAAGGATGATTATGCGTACCTTCATACTGACTCCGAGAGGTACCTGTCAACCAACTCTCTAGCGCAGCTTGAGCGAAAACTCGATGCCAGCAGCTTTTTCAGGGTGCATCGGAGGTATCTCGTGAATCTGGCGTGGGTGAAAGAGGTTGTGCCCATGTATGGCGGAACGCTGCTGCTTACACTCTCCGATAGCGCCGCTACGCAGGTTCCGGTTTCCAGGAGGCGCGTTCCCTCGCTGAAGAAGGCTCTTGGCCTGTGAGTTTTCAGCCGAAAGCCGAGCGCAGCGCGTAAGAAAGATGACCTACCATCAGGGGAGTGGCGTCCGGAAGATCCAGGCGCATCACTCGTCGATTGCGCGAGGCCAAAGTGATGAAGTCGCCTTCCGCCTGCGCCCGTTGCAGCGCTCCCAGCGTGTAAGGCTTGCCTGGTATCGGCAGATCTTGACGATCACGCGTGGTTACCACGAGAAACACGCCGCTGTCAGGACCTCCCTTGAACAACTGACCGGAAGAGTGCAGGTAGCGCGGCCCCAGCTCGAGCAGGGCTGGTGTAGCTGTAACTGATGATATCCAGCCAAGCGCAGCGCGTAGCGGGGCAAGGTGCTCATCGGACTCCGGAAGGTACGCAAGAACGCCGAGATAATCGCCTGGACCTATAGCTGCTGCCAGCGGAGCCAAGGCTGTAGCGAGATCATCAGGCGCCCGTGCGCCCGAAAAAGCTCCGGCATACGCCGGCCAGACGCCCTCAAGGTCCGCTATTGCCCTAGGAGCGGAGATGCTTCCGTCCAGCACCTTCTCGGTGGCATCCTTGGCGGAGGACACATCCGGCTCGTCGAACGGGTTGATATCGAGCAGATGCCCGAGAAGAGCGGTCGCATACTTCCAGCGCACAAATTCAGCACCGATCTCCAGTCGGTCTTCGATGACTAAATCGAACAACGGATTTTCCAGCTCCTGAAGCGCAGAGACAGTATCCGTCATCTCGGCGTCTGAAGCGTCCCGCATCACTACGATGGCCCGGTCAGGGCCAAATCGAGACGGCAGAGTCGGCGAGGGCTCAATTACCGGCACCACGCCTTTTCCTTCCTTGCCCGTAGACTCGGCGACGAGCTGTTCCACCCACAAGCCGAAGGATTCCAGCCCAGGCGATGAGATGAAGGTGAGCTTGTCTCGGCCTTGCGCACAGGAGTCGGCTATCCATGCCGCAAGTAGCGCCCCAGGGTTCTCGCTTGGCTGCGACGCACATCGGCTCTCCATGTTACGGGCGCGGCGAAGCAGCTCCTTCAGATCAATGCCAAGCATGGCCGCTGGGACCAGGCCAAATACGCTTAGCGCCGAGAAGCGGCCGCCCACATTTGGCGGCGCGTTGACCGCAAGCCGCAGGACCTCCTTTTGGCGCAGCTTGTGCAAGTGGCTTTCGGGATCTGTTATGACGATGAAGTGTCGCCCTGCTTCGGGAGGCGATAGCCGTTCGTGCATCCACGACCGAAAGATCGCGTAGAGCGACAGGGGCTCAATCGTCGTTCCCGATTTGCTGGACAGCAAGAAATACGTTGTAGATTGGTCCAGGCTCTCGAGTAAGGCAGTGACGGTTTGGGGACACGTGGTGTCCAGCACATGCAGGCGTAGTCCGCCGGGTTGTTCGCCGATGACCCGGTTGAATACGATCGCCGATAATGATGAGCCGCCCATTCCAAGCAGCACGACATCGGTCGCGCCCTCCTCGGCAAGTGTCCGGGTTAGGTTTTCGGCAAGCGGAATTCTTGACTGAGCACGCTCCGCCAGATCCGTCCAGCCGAGGCGGTTGGCTATCCGCTGGCGCTGCTCGATGTCGTGAGTGAATAGGGATGGGTCGCGCCGAATCAGTCTGTCGATGGCATTGCTCTCGATTAGACGTTGCAGCGCGTTCATGCTATTGCTCCGAAGCAGGCACCTTGCAATCAGCAGATTCTCGGCAATTGTTCGCCGACAAGCATGTCCATGATGCGGGTTGACCCGAACGAAGTGCGGACATACACCTTGCCAGGCGAGTCTTGCTCGACTGTGCCAATTATAGCGGCTTTTTCGCCATACAGTGTGCCGCGCATGGCCGCAAGCGCCACTTCGGCCTGCTCGGCCGGGACTACCGCTATCATCTTGCCTTCGTTGGCGACCTGATATACATCGTAGCCGAGCATCTCACAGGCTCCGCGCACCTGGTCTGCAACGGGAACCGAGGTCTCCTCCACCACAATCGACACCCCTGAGGCCGCAGCTAGCTCGTTTAGCGCGCTGGCAAGCCCGCCGCGAGTCGGATCCCTGAAGCAGCGCACTTCCGGAGCGGCTTGCATCACTGCTGCCACCAGATGATTGAGGGGGGCCGCGTCGCTTTGGATGTCGGTGGAAAACGACAATCCCTCTCGCTGGGAGATGACCGCGATGCCGTGATCACCTAAGGTGCCGGAGAGAAGCACCACATCACCCGGCCTGCAATCAGCGCCGGACAGCGCCCTTGTGCCGTTCAGCACTCCAACGCCCGAGGTGTTGATGTAGACTCCGTCGCCGTGGCCTTTTTCGACGACTTTGGTATCCCCGGTCACGATACGGACTTCAGCCTCACTTGCTGCTTCGCGTATCGAGAGCACGATCTCCTTTAGCTGTGAGATTGGAAAGCCCTCCTCGAGGACGAAGCCGACCGATAGACACAGAGGGGTCGCTCCGGATGTGGCAACATCGTTGACCGTGCCGCACACCGCCAAACGCCCGATGTCGGCGCCAGGAAAGAACAACGGGCTTACGACGTAAGTGTCTGTCGACAACGCAATTCTGTCGCCCGAGACGGGAATGACCGCTGCGTCGTCCATACGCTTGAGTTCCTCGTCGTTGAGCTCGTGAACGAACAACTCCTCTATTAGTTTTCTCATCAAAGTGCCGCCACTTCCGTGAGCGAGCATTATTCGATCGGACAAGATGACCCTCCCTTGCTGTAAGCTCGCGCCGCCTTTATGCTGCGGCGAGAAGACATGCCCAGTCGTTTGCCGGTAACCTACTTGCCGTAATCGGTGTAACGATAATATGCAGCGCATGAGCCCTCCGAAGACACCATGCACGGCCCTATCGGATGCTCGGGGGTGCAGCCTTTGGCGAACAGCCTACACTCGAACGGCAGTATGACGCCGCGCAGTACCTCACCGCACTGGCAGCCCTTGATCTCGCGAGGCTCAGGCGGCGTTACAGGCAGAACGTGCATTGCGTCAAAGGCGGAGTAATCGCTCTTGATCGCAAGTCCCGTTCCCGGAATCACGCCGATTCCGCGCCAATCCGCATCGGCTGGCTCGAATACCCGGTTCATTATTTCAATGGCTGCCGGATTGCCTTCAGGCGAGACCGCTCTTGTGTATGCGACTTCTATCTCGGCCCTGCCCTCGGCGACCTGCCTCGAAAGCATCAGGACTCCCTGAAGGATGTCGATGGGCTCGAATCCGGTGATCACACTTGGAACCTTGAATTCTTCGGCGAGGAATCGATAAGGCTGCAGCCCGATTATCGTGGATACATGCCCAGGCAAGATGAATCCGCTCACGGCCACCTGCGGATCGTTGACGAGCGCCCGTAGCGCCTCTGGCACTGTCTTGTGCGCGGAAAAAACCGTGAAGTTGCCAATGCCCCTGCTTTTTGCCTGCACGATGGCAGCGGCAATCGTAGGGGTGGTGGTCTCGAAGCCAACGCCGATGAACACGACGAGCTTATCAGGGTTCCGCTCGGCGATTTCGAGAGCGTCGAGCGGCGAGTAGACGATGCGCACATCTCGGCCGTCCGCTTTTTCATCGGAAAGAGAGGAGTAAGATCCCGGAACCTTCATCATGTCGCCGAACGTTGTAACTATAACGTCTGTGGAGCGTGCGTATTCGATCGCGATGTCGATGTCGGTGTTCGCCGTCACGCACACGGGGCACCCCGGACCTGATAGAAGCGTCAGCTCCTCGGGCATGACCGCTCGGAGCCCGTATTTCGCCACCGCCATTGTGTGGGTGCCACAGACCTCCATGAACTTGACAGGGCCGATAGGTACCGCGGCGATGGCGTCGATCAAAGTTCTTGCGAGCGCAGGATCCCTGAATCTGCCGAGGTCCATTTACCTCTCCTCCACAGGCGGCCCGGAGTCCATTTCGATGACGTTGATAGACTTGAGGATATCGAGGGTTTCGACCGCGTAATCCTCGTCAACAACCTGGATGGCGAATCCTGCATGAACCAAAACCCAGTCACCGAGCTTTGCCTCAGGAGCCAAATCCAGGCTCACGTGACGTATGACGCCGAGGATATCAACCTCGGCCATGTTCAGGTCACCGATACTCTTGACCTGTGCCGGAATTGCAAGACACATCTTTTCCCTTACCTCCCTATGTTAGAACCTGCCACTTTCTGCCGGATTATCGGCTTTCATGCCGAGCTCTTGCGACGACCGCCTGACCGAAAGAAACCGCACCATCATTGGCTGGCAGCCTCAGATGAGTGAGAGGAAGAAAGCCCCTTTCAGTCAACTTTTGCAACGCCCCTTCGAGCACGATGCGATTCATGAATACTCCGCCGGCCAGCGCGACATGCCGGTTGCTGGTGCGCTCTGTGGCAATGTCGGCGAGTTCGACTATAACGCACACAACTGCTTGATGGAAGTACTGCGATATCTCCGAGCGGGGCCTGCCTCGACGCACATCCTCGAGCACACCGAGCAGCACGGGTCGCGGGTCGATGATGAGGACTCCGTTTTCGGCTCTCAGCGCAAACTCGTAAGCGCCGAGCGCCGAAGTATCGGCGCAGGCTTCAAGTTCGATAGCCGCCTCTCCCTCGTATGCGGCGTCGTCTCGTACGCCCGTGATTGCCGAGACTGTATCGAACAGACGGCCCATGCTCGAAGTGAGCGGCGAGTTGATGCCCTGATCTATCATTTTCAACAGAAGCTGCTCCTCGTTTTCGAGCAAGCGCGATCTCAAGGGGTCCGCTCCGGGATGATCCAGCAACCCTGTGGCGTGCAGCGTTCCTATTGCCATGCGAGCTGGTCTTCGTATCGCAGCCGCTCCGCCCGGCATCGGCACGTAGGCGAGATGCGCGATGCGCTCAAAGTCCTCCCAGTCGGCAAGCAGGACCTCGCCACCCCAGATTCGCCCATCGCTTCCAAAGCCGGTACCGTCGAACGCAAGGCCAGCCACAGTCCGGGTTATGTCATGCTCGGCGGTGACCGAAACAATGTGGGCGTGGTGATGCTGCACTCCAACTTTGGGCAAGTCGAGCTCGTGCGCGAACTTGGTGGAGAGATACTCGGGGTGAAGGTCGTGCGCGACAATGCCGGGGTTGATTCGGAATAGCCTGCGATAAAGCTCTAGCGTTTCTTCGAAATGCTCGAGCGTCTCCTTGTTCTCCAAGTCGCCGATGTGCTGTGACACGAAGGCGTTGCTCCCTTTGATGAGGGTGAAGGTGTTTTTCTGCTCCGGACCTACAGCCAGAATGTCGATCGCCGAGGCGCCTAAGAGCGCGATGGGGTGCGGGGCGTACCCTCTCGCCCGTCGGAGTGGCTCCACTACCTCGCTGACCACGCGAAAGACGCTGTCGTCGTAACGGGAGTGGATATCCCGATCGTGCAGGAGGAATGCGTCCGCGATGCGCGACAATCGCGCAAGTGCTTCCTTGTTGTCGATGGCGATGGGCTCCTCGGACAGGTTGCCTGAGGTCATGACAAGCGGTCCTGGTAGCGCCGAGATGAGGAGATGGTGGAGCGGGGTGTAAGGTAGCATCACCCCGATCTCTGGAAGATCTCCGCTGACGGAAGGTGCGAGAACGGCGTCGGGGTTGTTGGTCCGCATCAACAGCACGATGGGGCGCGAGGCGCTGGCAAGAAGGGACTCTTCCTCGGCGCTGATATGGCAATAGCGTCTGGCCGACGCAGTGTCGCGGAGCATGATCGCCATCGGCTTGCCCCATCGGTGCTTTCGTGTCCTTAGAAGCTGAACCGCCGCCTCGTTCGTGGCATCGCAGGCCAGATGGAATCCCCCTAAGCCCTTGATGGCGATTATCTTGCCTTGGTCCAGAAGCGACGAGACCTCGGCGATAATCGCATCGCTGCGCTTCCTCTCAGATCGGATGTCGCGATGAGGACGGGGATCAGTTTCCTTTTCCGGAGTCCACAGGAGGTCTTCGCAAGATCCCTCGCCGCCAGGGATATTCAGGTAAAGCCGGGGGCCGCAAACGAAGCACGCGTTTGGCTGGGCATGAAAACGCCGGTCACCCGGATCTGAGTACTCCTGCTTGCACTCCGGACACATCGCGAACACGCGCATCGTAGTGGCCGGTCTGTCATATGGCACATCGTCTATGATAGTGAAGCGCGGTCCGCAGTTAGTGCAGTTGATGAATGGATATCGAAATCGCCTGTCGACTCGGTCGAACAGTTCTGCCGAGCACAGGTCGCACGTGGCTATATCGGGAGAAACCAGGGTCATCGCGCTCTCGAGCGCCTTTGATTCTTCAATCCTGAAATCGGGGAACTCCTGCGGCGGGATCTCTTCCGTAGAGAGGGTGTCGATAACAGAGATGGGGGGCGCCTCGCTTCGAATGGCGCGCACGAATGCCTCGATATCGGCCGGATCACCTTGTGCGACACAGTGGACCCCATCGCTGGAGTTCAGAACCCACCCTCGCAGGTGATGACGCAGTGCAAGGTTGTAGATGAAGGGCCGAAACCCGACTCCCTGTACGATACCGGTGATGTGTATCGAAATCGCTTTCGTCGCCACATCTCGGCCTATTGGCTCAGTTGCCTTGTGTGTCACCTGATCTTGCTCCCGATCTGACAGCAAACCTGTTGTTGATCAGCACAAAGAGCGCGTAAGCCTGATCGAGGAGCTCCATTGCGGTCGCCGAGTCCTCCTCGGTGAGCGCTTCTTGCGGACCACGAAATGGCGAGTCATGGATGAAGGCGTTGCGGGCTTTCCTGAGCTCGCGCCACCTTCTGGGAAACTCGCGAAAACCCAGCTCAGCCGCCGCCTCCTCGAACTCCTCCCCGGTCAGGGTCGGAAACAGACGGCCTATCCGCGCGCCGATCGCCCTTTGGGCATCAAGCACCACTTCACGCACGTTTACGGTGGCCCCCTGTGCGGTGAGAATCCGGTCGATGATGTCTTCCAGAATGGACTCCAGAAACGTCTCGGCCAGGATGACCACGATTTCGGGCTCCCCGTCATGGTGGTACTTGCGAATCCTCGCATCCAGGCGCCTGAGGCGGTCGGTGGGAAAGACGCGTCTTCCGTCGCCATACGCCGAACAGACAGGACAGACGATCTCGTGATTCCCGAATCGCTGATCGGCCGTCAGATACCCGCATTCCGGGCACTCATAGTATGTGGGGGCTCCACCGCTTCCGCGCCTGTGGGTAGCCGTTTTTGGCGCACGATGCTTTTTCATCTTGGCAAGAGGCGCGAAGTCGCGTTAGTACCGGCGCACTTCGACGCCACTGCCGGATCCCTCCAGCGAGTCCAGGGCCGCCTCAAGCTTCGCTCTCGTTTCGCCGAGAAGAATCGTGGCTTGAGCAAGATAGGTGCTGGCATCGTGGATCGAGGCGTGATCCGCAAGATGATGAAGCTGCTCGAGCCACTGCTGTGACATGGCCAGGGCGCCGTCAGATTGCTCTATCATCATGCGCAGCTGTTCGGTATTGAGGCCTTTTTCGCACATATTTGCCCCCTGTCAGGATATCCAGGGGGAGAGCTCTTCAAGCAGCTTCTTTTTTGGCAGGGCGCCTACGAGCTTCTTTACAACCGCGCCATTGGCGAAGATCAGCAAGGTCGGGATCGACAGAATGTCATAACGGGTTGCGGTCCCCGGGTTTTCGTCGACATTGAGTTTCGCAATCTTCACTTTGTCGCCATGCTCCGCGGCGATTTCGCTGAGGATTGGCTCCATCATGCGGCATGGGCCGCACCACGGGGCCCAAAAATCGAGCACTACAGGTTTATCACAGTTGACGACATCGGCATCAAAGCCAGCATCAGTGACCTGCACTATGTTTCCCATCTAGCCTGTCTCCCTTCGAGCGGCAAAAAATCCTGTCAAATGGAACATACCCTTTCGTCAATATATCTTACTGCCTCAAATGCGGAAGAGGCACCTTTCGCCGCAGCTGTAATAACCTGCTTGAGCTCAGAGTCCGTGACGTCTCCAGCCGCGAACAGTCCCGGCCAGGAGGTTCTGCCATCGTGGTCCACTCGAATGTACCCTCCTTCATCAAGATCCACCAGTCCGTTTGCAAGATCGTTTAGTGGGTTGATTCCCACAAAGATAAATACCCCATCGAGTGGTAAAGCAATATCCGGTTCACCTTTGGTGGAGGCCAGCACGACCGATTGAACCCTTCCATGGTCGCCCTGGATCTTCTGAACCGCGCGACTCCACTGGACCTCGATTTTTTCGTTGGAAAAACATTTCTCCTGAATGCAGCGAGTCGCGCGCAGTTCGTCTCGCCGGTGGATGACGTAAACTTTGGTGGCGAACTTCGTGAGGAACAGGGCTTCCTCTATCGCCGCATCTCCGCCTCCCACAACCGCGACGGCTTTGTCTTTGAAGAGCGCTCCGTCGCAAGTCGCGCACCAGGAAACCCCGCGGCCGGTGAACTCGGCCTCCCCAGGCACGTGCAGCTTGCGTGGCACGGCTCCAGTGGCAAGTATTACAGCTTTTGCCAGATATCGTTCGTCCTCGGATGTTGTGACAATAAAGTCCATTCCCTCTGGCTCGATCTTGGTGACGGAGATGAACGGCTTGATCTCGGCGCCGAACGCCTCGGCCTGAGCGTGCATCAGTTCGCCGAGGTGTTGACCCGAAACACCATTTGGAAATCCGGGGTAGTTTTCAACGAAGTCAGTGGTGATTATCTGGCCGCCCGGGATCCCTTTCTCAAAGACTACCGTCTTTGCCCTGGCCCTTGATGCATAGAGCGCGGCGGTAAGGCCGGCTGGGCCGCCCCCCACGATAGCTATGTCCAGATGATCGGTATAGCTCATAACGCGTCTACCTCCGTGGGTTGGGCCGGCAAGGGATTTCCGGCTTCTTCGGCTTCCTGGCGCAGCTGCTCCAAGGCGGATACTGCTTGCTGCCTGAGAGCGTGATCGGGCGAGTCGGCTGATGCGCTGGTCAGGTCTTTGACTCTGAGCAGCTGAGCCTCTGCTCCAGCGTAATCCTTTCGGCCTCGCCAATAGAAGATGCCGAGGTTGAAGTTCGCACTAACATGCATGGGCTCTATCTCCAGGCCCTGAGTGACCTCCTGTATTGCGCGGTCTGTCTGGCCCATGACAAAGTACTGCACCGCGAGATCCGTCCGCGCACTGACGTCATCGGGGGTGATCGCGAGGTATTGTTCGTAGTATCTGATAGCCAGTCGACCCCACCTGGGATCTCCGGTTCTTTCTCGGAGTGCGTAGTAGTAGTTAGCCATGTCAAGAAGCGCCTGCGTATCTCTTGGGTTACGGTAGAGCGTTTGCAAATCCTCAAGAGCACTGCGTTGATCGGGAGCCAGTAGTTGCAAGAACTCCTCGGGAACGCCAGTGGCGGCTGCTTGCGGGGTGATTATTCGCGATCCGTACACAGCTAGCAGCAGTACCGCGACAAAGACCGCGATAGAAATAGAAAGGATGCTGATAGGGACTCGGTAGCGTTGTATCGGACGCAGGAAGTAACGCTTTATCGGCCCACCGTCTGTTACATCGCGGTATCTTTCTACCGCGATGGCCAGGGTTTGTGCCTTGAGGAGCATGTTCAGATCGTTCGTTACCAGTGTCAGATCGGTGCACCCTTCCTGGCATGCAAAGAGCGTAACCGCGAGGATCCGATCGTCAACGTTCCTGTGAGAGAGCCCTTCGGGCATCGGGGCATTAGAAGGCAGCGCCAGCACTCTAAGGGTTCCACCGTCGGGCAGCGGCACCCCCTGCGCAAGCGAACCATCTTGAGATAGCTCGAATATGATCCGGCTTACCTCGCGGCCACGAAACCGCAGATCCGGGTCGACCCTTGAGGTCTTCAATTTGTCCAGCTCGCCCAAGACCGGTTCGGGGATGATTATTGCGGCATCGGGATAAGCGAAGACGGCACCGGGGTCGGTGAGCAATACGTTTGTGTCCAATACTATTGCGCGCACGGCATCATCTTTCGAGGTGTGTTGACTGCTCGGTAGTTATGGTATCAGTAAGCTGGGAGCGGCGTACCCTTCTGTATATAAATAGCAACAAGGCTACCAACACTAAGGTGACGCCTCCGATGATTGCTAGACGATCCAGGTAAGAGGCCCTCACGGTCGTGTTTCCTTCGGCAATCAAGATGTCATCAGCCCAAATTTCGACCCCCAAGCGCCCAGAGATGGAAGATTGGAGATCTACCGGCACGGTCAGAAAGTTCTCCTGTGGTCTGACCTGGAGAGTTCGAACCGGGCTATTTGTGGCCAATCCTTCGGCGATGGTTCGTACCTGCAGCTCAAGCTCGGTTTCTGAGTTGTTGACTACGGTGAGCGGAACCTCTCCGACGGCCGAGCTAAGCGTCAGATCCGAAGGAGCCGAGATGGTGATCGCATCGAACAACGTCCGAGAGTGGCGCACAGCCGCATCGGCGAATGCAAGTCCTCGGTCGATCGCCGCCCAACGCCCATCCGAGCCTGCCCACATCTGACTTTGGGCGATCAGTGAGGCGCGGGTGGAGGCCGCTGACAGGGGATGCCCGGTGGGTGTTATCGACATCAACGCCGCTGAGTATCTTCTGGCTTCCTCGACTGCATCCCAGTACCCTGACCTGACACCTGCTGTCATCGCGACCTCATCTACAAGGGCGACAGTCAAAGCAGGGACGTGATTTGCTGCTTCATCGGCGGATGAAAACGAAACCCACGGAGCTCCAAGCGCCGTTTCGATGAAGTCTTCCAGTTCTCGTGTATCGACGGGTCGGCCGCCGCCGAGGTCGACGGTAACGGTGACAGGTGTGGTCGGCTCATCGGAGATAGCTCGTGCGAAGATCGAATCTATGGCGTCTGCTATATCTCCGGCAGCCAGGTGAGTGGTGATCGCAGGCTCGGTCAGTAAGACCCGCATGCCCTCGCTTTCGTATACCCCGGAAGGCGGCGTCGACTCAGCGGAGATCAAGCTTTCAGGACCAAGTACCGAGAAGCGCATATGGCTTTCCTTGAGTGCCGCGATTCCCTCGGCGGGCAGTAGATCGCTCGGCATAACCGCGCCTGCGACGGGTGTCGCCTCGAGTGTGGCGGCGTACACCGATCGGCCCAGGCTGAAGTGGTGCTTCAAGTCGCCGAGGCGGCCGGTGGCTTGCAGCCCACCGATATCAGGCGACGAATACGGAAGCTCAAGCAGCTCGAGGCGTCCGGTTCCAATTGCGCGCTGAAGCAGACTCAAGGCCTCAGCATACGAGCGAGAGGAGGGGTCGGTTGCCGGAACGGAGATGACCTGCTCCTCGCGCAAAATCTCGTAGCCCTGGGCGATTCGGTACCACTCATCGAGCAGCATCGGCGGGATCGCCAGCGACACTCTAAACTCGGGCCTGTTATTGACGAGGCGTGCCAGAAATTCAACATCACTGCGAGCGCGTGGTACCTGCGCTGGATCGAAGAGAAAGCGTCCGTCGGCGTCGGAGGTCGGGGCGCCGTTTATTCTTGCGATGAGCACCAGCGGAGTGGCGGCGGGATTGGGCTTGTGTACGAGTAGCCGGTCACGAATGATCCACTCGCGTGTAGTGGTGGAGTCGGATCTTACTCTAAGTTCGATAGGGTATATGCCGGGGGCAAGCCCGAGGTCTCGAAGTCCTCTTTCGAATCCGATCGACACAGTGCCCGTTGGAAGCTCGCTTCGCACCTCGGTTTTCTGGTAGATAAGTCTTCCTGCGGGAGAGCGCATCTGCAGGCGGGCCTCCAGATAGCTTGTAGGCAGGTCGATCGTGATCGATGCGGTGGCGGCGAGTGAGCCGTCAACTGGCGCGGATAAGGACCTCGCCTCGAGCCTCACCAGGCCATTCTCGGCAGTCAATAAGCGAGGCCCCGCATATGCCAGATCACAGCCGGCCACGATAAATATCGCGAACGCTACTGCGGCAACGACACGAATGCCGTACTCTGATATCAGTCGGAATACACCGTCAAATCCCATGCTGAAACTCCCGAAACGCAAGATCGTCCAATTTCTGGCTACGCTGTTCGTGTACTGTAGAAGCGAGTGTCGTACCATAAACTAATAGCTCACAGTTATTATTGCACGACAAAGATACGGAAGGAGCCGGTTCTGAATGTCACAGGAAGGCAGCTCGCATCAAATCCCGGAGATACTGCCGCTTATACCGCTGCGGGATCTCACTCTCTTTCCAAATCTGGTTGTGCCGCTGTTTGTAGGCAGAGAGCGTTCGATTCGGGCGCTTGAAGAGGCAATGCGGGGCGATCACCTGGTCGCTCTTGTCACTCAGAAGCGCGCCGAGACGGTAGATCCCTCATTTGAGGAGTTGTATGAGATCGGCTGTGTCGCCACGATCATGCAGGAACTCAAGTTGCCCGACGGGACCGCCAAGGCCCTCGTGGAAGGCCGACAGAGGATCCGCATCCTCGAATTGGTGGCTTCTGAGCCGTTCATGCAGGCAAGAGTCGAGTTAATCGAGGAGACAACCGAGGCCGACGTCGAGGTCGAAGCCTTGATGAGGGCACTTATCACCGACTTCGAAAAGGCTGGCGAGCTTGGCAAGCCGGTTCCGCTTGAGATGATGATGGCCACCTCGGCTATCGGAGAACCGGGACGTCTCGCCGACTTCGTGGCGTTTCATCTGAATCTGAAAGTCGAGGAGAAGCAGAAGATTCTGGAGGCGATGGATCCGAAGGATCGGCTGGAGATCGTCACACGGTACCTCGGGAAGGAGCTTGAGCTTCTTGAGCTGGGGAGCCGGATTCAGGATCGAGTCAAAGACCAGATGACGCAGACGCAACGCGAATACTTTCTGCGCGAACAGCTCAAGGCGATCCAAAAGGAGCTCGGTCATTACGATGAGATTCAAGCCGAGATGGACGAGTATCGCGAGCGTATCTCGGCGGCCGTCATGCCGGAGAAGGTCGAGGAAAAGGCGCTAAAAGAGCTTTCCCGACTCGAAAAGATGCCGCCTGCGAGCGCGGAGACCAGCGTTATACGCACATACCTGGACTGGCTGATCGGCCTGCCGTGGAACAAGGAGTCCGAAGAGAAGCTCGATCTTGTCTCGGCGCAAGAAGTACTGGATGAAGACCATTATGGGCTGGAGAAGGTCAAGGAAAGAATCCTTGAGTATCTCGCCGTACACAAACTCACCTCCCACATGCGCGGCCCGATCCTGTGCTTCGTAGGGCCACCGGGAGTGGGCAAAACCTCTATCGGCAAATCCATAGCGCGATCGCTTGGGCGGGAGTTTATCCGCATGTCTCTAGGAGGCGTCCGTGATGAGGCGGAGATACGGGGCCACCGCCGCACCTACGTGGGCGCGCTGCCGGGCCGCATAATTCAGTCGATCAGTCAGGCGGGTACGAAAAACCCCGTGTTCATGATGGACGAGATCGACAAGGTAGGTATGGATTTTCGCGGGGATCCCACCAGTGCGCTTTTGGAGGTGCTCGACCCGGAGCAAAACTCCGCTTTCCAGGACCACTACTTGGAGGCGCCATTCGATCTGTCGAACACGATGTTCATCACCACTGCCAATCTGCTGGATCCGATTCCGCCCGCGCTGCGCGATCGCATGGAGGTAATCCACTTCCCGGGGTACACGGAGGACGAAAAGTCTCGTATCGCCGGCGACTATCTGATCCCCAAGCAACTCAAGGAGCACGGGCTTAGCGCAGCCAAGCTAGCGATCGGCGATGACGCGGTGCGTGAGATGGTTCGCCGATACACTCGCGAGGCGGGAGTTCGCAATCTCGAGCGGACGATCGCGATGGTGTGCCGGCAGGTGACCCGCAAGGTAGTCGAGGGGAAGAAGGGCAAGACGAAGGTCACCAGCAGGACGCTGCACAAATATCTCGGGCCTCCCAAATTTTCATACGGTCTGGCCGAGGAGAAAGATGACGTCGGGGTGGCCACAGGGCTGGTCTGGACAGAGGTAGGCGGCGACGTGATCTTCATCGAGTCCACCAAGATGAGGGGGAAGGGCGGCCTGACGCTGACCGGGCAGCTCGGCGACGTGATGCGCGAGTCCGCTCAAGCCGCGCTCTCGTACATCAGGACCAGAGCCAGCGAGCTTGGACTCAATCCCGATTTCGCCGAGCAGTTTGACGTGCACATCCACGTGCCTGCCGCCGCGATCCCCAAAGATGGACCTTCCGCCGGCATCACGATGGCCACCTCGCTGGCCTCGTGTTTGATAGAGTGCCCGGTGCGCCGGGACATCGCGATGACAGGGGAGATCACCTTGCGCGGGCGGGTATTGCCGGTAGGCGGGATAAAGGAAAAGCTGCTCGCCGCTCACAGGGCGGGGATCACTACGGTGCTGGTTCCAAAAGAAAATGTGCGCGATCTCGATCTATTGCCCGAGCCCGTTCGCAACGACCTCAATATCATCGCCGTGGGATCGATGGACGAGGTGCTTCGCCACGCACTGGTGCATAGCTGCTTTCAAAACGGGCTCAAAGGTGGCAATGGTTCTGGGCGCCGACGGCGCGTCCGGGGTCACTGATTGCAGATTACCGAGCGTAACTCGACGCGTTTTCCGGCGGGATATTCTCGCCCCAATCGATGCGGCTGTTATCTCTCCAGTCGATGATGTGCCATACCTCGTGATTGATGATTCGCTCGAGGGAGGCGTCATGGTTGGGGCAGATGACTATCCTGCCGCTCTTGTAATAGGCTATTGCCTGAAAGCCCCGGGCGTCGCCGAATTGCACCGTGACGCCCTGAAGGATCGGGTAACGAGCCTTGTAACTCGCCAGAATGGCTTGAGCGTTTTCGGATTTGCCTTGAGAGGGGAGCGTGACAGATCCGGCGCCCCCCGTGGATCTGACTTGCACTGGCCGAGGCTCAGCAGCGCTTGCCTTGACTGCTGGTCGACTACCTACGACAGCCGCTACCGAATCCAGTTCTTTTGCGATTTTCTCGACGGTCTTCGGTGCCGGCGTTGCTTTCAGTTGAGGATCGAAGGCTATCGGCTTGATCTCGAAAGCTATTGTCGCCAGCGCAGGAGTCGCGCCTGCGGCCAGGGCGAAGATCATCAACAAAGCAAGTATACGAACTATCGTTGAACGTGAAGCTACTTTCATTTGCACACCTCGGGCTTGGGGCGGGGATATCTTTCATATCAGGTATCGGCATCTTTGCCGCCTGACTATAAACTGTTGCATTATGCGGTTATCAGGAAGTGCCTTGAAGGATAGCTCTCACGCCGGCAGGTCTTTTGGCTGGCGCACAGTGGCGCACGCCGGAGGGAACCTGCTCATCGGGGCGGCGCTCGGGCTCTTTGGCTACTACGGCATCACAAACATTGCGGCCAATCTCGACCAGCAGGAGCTTCGAGCGGAGTTCGACCCTGCTTTGCCGCCGATCCTTGATAACGGCGATGAAGATCGGCCAGCTATCGATTTTTCCGATTGGCGCAGCTTGGACGCCGCTTACTGGCAGGGGCAATCTGAGGGTGATCCGTTCGGCAGGCTCGTCATCGACGCCATCGGCCTTGACCAGATCGTCGTGAAAGGGCACACGCGAGAATCTCTGAAGCGCGGGCCGGGGTGGATCGACTATACCGATCTTCCGGGGCCAACCGGCAACAGTGGAATTGCCGGTCACCGCACTACTTTTGGCTCGCCGTTCCGTCGAATAGACGAGCTTCGCCTCGGCGACACGATCGAGCTTTACTCCCCCTATCGCGTTTATGTTTATGAGGTGACCGAGTCTTTCAGGGTCACGCCGGACAGGGTAGATGTTATGGAAACCAGGGAGGAGCCCCGCTTGACGCTCTCGGCGTGTGATCCACCCTACAGCGCTCGATACCGCTTGATAGTTCATGCCGATCTTGTTAGTGTCACACGACTACAACAGTGAGCAGGGGGTTTGTATGCGCGTGCTTGTCACCGGTGGCGCAGGATTTATTGGAGCCAATCTCGTCGAAGCTCTGATTAGGGATAACGAGGTGGTCGTTGTCGATGATCTGTCTACCGGGTCTGCGGATAACGTTCATCCGGATGCGCGGTTCGCGCAGATGAGCATACTCGACGAGAAGTTTCTTGCCGAGGTGGCTTCGTTCAAGCCGGACAAGGTGGTACATCTTGCTGCTCAGGCCAGTGTCGGCGCCTCAATCGTCGATCCCCACAATGACTGGCTTGTCAACGTCGAGGGCACCAAAGCGGTCGCCAGAGCCGCCCGAAGCTGCGGGGCAAGAGCCGTCATATCCGCCTCCTCGGCAGCTGTATACGGCACTCCTGCTGAACTGCCGATATGCGAGTCTCGCCATAAGCTACCCACAAATCCTTACGGCAGATCCAAGCTCGCTGCCGAGGAGGTGCTGGCGAGTGAGCTGTCGAGAACGGGAACTGATTTCGCAAGCTTTCGATTCTCGAATGTGTATGGCCCGCGTCAGAGCTCGCAGGGAGAAGGCGGTGTAGTGGCCATCTTCGCTTCCCGGCTGGTCAGAGGAGAAGAGCTGGTGGTTTTCGGTGACGGCTCGCAGACACGCGATTTCATTTTTGTCGCGGACGTGGTGGACTCGATATGCTTAGCTCTCAAGACCGAAACGAGGTTGTGCGAGGGAGGCGGCGATGGTCCGGCGTACAACATCTCCACAGGCACTCAGACGAACATTACTCAACTTATAGATGCTTTGTCACAGATCAGCGGGGTAGAGGCTAAAGTTTCGCATGAGCCGGCGGTTCCGGGCGACATCAAACACAGTGTGCTGGACGCGCGTAAAGCCGACAGCATCTTTGGATGGGAAGCTCGCATACCCTTTGAGACCGGTCTTGAGGCCACCTACGCATGGTACCTGTCCTCTGTATCGGCGCCCACCCCAGGCGATGAGTGAGAGCAAAGATACTAACCTAGGCAAGCTCTATGCCGAGAAGGTGCGCGCCGAGCTTGAGGAGGTCGAGAGGGAGTTTAGCAGCTGGAATTTCTGTGCCTCGGAAGGCAACCCGTTAGCCACAGTTCTGCTGGTGAAGGGTCAGGCGGGGCCAGCGGAGCAGTGTGGCGGCCCTGCGCTGTCCGGACCCGATGGTGCCGCCGCCGCCAAGGCCCTGAAGGCTCTCGGGTTCGCCGCGGACTCTGATTATCGCGTCATGTCGCGCCCCTTGGGCGACGCTTCTCCCGCAGACGCTATTCACTCCAGGCTTCTGCTGCTG
This sequence comes from Actinomycetota bacterium, assembly GCA_018334075.1. Taxonomy (NCBI): domain Bacteria; kingdom Bacillati; phylum Actinomycetota; species Actinomycetota bacterium. The sequence continues at coordinate 6,217 of JAGXSC010000025.1, read as the reverse complement.
ATTCAGGTTATCGATCCCTTGGTCATAATAGCCTTGGACAGCTGCGCAGCCGCCGATCTAGCTGGCGCGCTGGAAGCAGCTCTACCGCCAACAGGGACTCCCGTGCAGATTCATGGAAGAACCATACTTGCACTCCAGGGGTTGGAGGACTCTCTTGGTGATGAGCGTTCGAAGAGGGTTGTCTGGGAGCAGCTAAAGCAACTCTCTAGCGACAGCCGATCAGGCTAGGAGCCGGTCACGACAGGATGGAGCGCGCGCTGAGTGGTCACAGCCAAGCGTATGGGGTACCGTTATGCATATGTACACTCGAGGTAAACATGTACTCAATCTGAATGAACTGACGTTCGTCGAACGCGTTGCAGGGGGGATCGCATGAGCCAGCGCTACGACCGTCTGGTCGCCAAGCTTCGGGAGCTCTTCCAGCTCGACCAGCCGGAGCTGGACTTCGGCATCTACCGCATCCTCCATGCCGACCTCATCTACGTCAACGGCGGCAACAATCTCGAAAACCTTAAGAGCGTCGATGACCGGTGGAAGGTGCGCCTGATCGAGGAGGAGCTCTTCCGGCTCATGTTCGACTTGGAGGACGTGTGATGGGGGCGGTTCACTATCACGAAGGACGATTCCCGCCGCAAGGAATAGATTGGGAGAGGCTCATCCCGCTGGTTGGTCCGTCTTCAGCTCGTGGGCCGGATGATCATGCCGCTCTTCATGTGGCAGGTAGGGCTTATCCATCGCCCGATCTTCTACATCAGCGCGTACTTCGACGCGCGACGTGACGAGTATCTCGACCGCCTATTTGCGGTATCGCGGGACGATGACTGGACCGGCTGGTGCGCATTCTTCCTCGAAGCGGTGCGCGTGCAGGCGGAGGATAACCTCGCGCGCGCGACTTCGATCATGCGGCTCTACGAGGAGATGAAGGTGCGACTGCCTGAGCTCACGCGGTCTCCTCAGGTGATAGGCGTACTGGACTTCATCTTCCAGTCGCCCGTGTTCTCGAAAAGCGACTTCGTTCGTAGAGTGGGGGTCTCCGAGTCCGCTGGGCGTCGGCTGCTGAGAGTGCTCAGCGATGACGGAATCGTCGGGGAGGTCGAGGCCGCAGCTGGTACTCGTCCGGGCATATACGCCTTCGATGATCTACTTGACGTCGCAGGGGGGGAGTGAAGACGTGGGGGCACTGGAAGCGAGACTCTCGACTCTTGTGCGGCACATATTCTGCACAAGTGACGCACAAGGTCGCTTGACCGTCACAAGTGACGCACTAGGCCAAGGGCATTGTGTTCCGAGAGGACCCCAATTACATAAGTAAGATCCTCAAAGGCCTCTTACGAACAGGGTGACTCGGCACATGATCCGCTTCTGCAGCCGACCAGGTTAGTCTTCCTCTATCTCCTCGATCGCGCCCATAGGACACTCTTCCATGCAGGCGGCGCAAGCAGTGCAATCATCGTCATTTACTGCGACCGCGGTGTCTCCGACGATCTCTAAAACGCCTTCAGGACATGCATCTACGCAGATGCCGCATGCAGAACAGTCATCCGTACTGATGATCGGCCGAGGCATACCGTCTCCTTCTTAGTGTCGCACGGTTTGTCGCGAGACACTTTATCGGCGTGGCGGCTTGATGTAAAGACCCGGTTTTGCCTCTGTCGCAGGGAGGATTACCGATATATCAATCCACACGGGAGCATGTATCTCAGAATTCTCCTGCGCGTAACACGGTCGAAACACACAGATGCGACTCTGTAGCAGTGGCCGATTGGGGCTGCCAGACAGAGGAGGCGTGGAATATATGGAACTGCAGGTAGCGCTTGATACCATCTGGGTGCTCATTGCGGGGATGCTCGTGTTCTTCATGAATCTCGGATTCGGACTTGTGGAGTCGGGCTTCACGAGGGCGAAGAACACCGTCAACATCATCTCCAAGAACTTCATAGTCTTTGCCGTATCGACGATCGCATTCCTAGTCATCGGATGGGGATTGATGTTTGGCGACGGGAACCCGTTCATTGGACTTGAAGGGCTCTTCTTCTTAGGTGGAGCTGACAATAGCCCAGCGACCGGTGATGCGTATCAAGGAGTGTACTCGGCACTGAGTTGGGCTGGTGTACCGCTCATGGCGAAGTTCTTCTTTATGCTCGTGTTCGCCGGGACCGCGGCTACTATCGTCTCGGGCGCTGTTGCCGAGCGCATCAAGTACCACTCGTTCATCATCTTTTCGTTTCTGCTTGTCGCATTTGTCTACCCTATCGTGGGTCGCTGGATCTGGGGTGGCGGCTGGCTTGCGGAGCTAGGCTTCTGGGACTTCGCCGGATCCACCGTGGTTCACTCGGTGGGCGCATGGGCGGCGCTCGCGGGAATCATCGTGCTAGGACCACGCCTAGGCAAGTATAAGGATGGCAAAGTGCATGCGATCCCCGGTCACAATATGACCTCGGCTATGGCTGGCGCCATGATCCTGTGGCTCGGCTGGTTTGGATTCAACGCAGGTAGCACCATGGCCGCCCAGCCCTTCGCGATCTCGCACATAGTGGTCGCCACGGCCATAGCGGCGGCCTCCGGCGCCATCGCCGCGACAATCGTCGCATGGATCGTACTGCACAAGCCGGATATTGGCATGACCATCAACGGGATGCTCGGCGGACTCGTTGGCATCACCGCAGGTTGCGCCTTCGTCAGTACGAGCAGTGCCCTTATCATCGGCGCGATCGCCGGCGCGATCATCGTTTTCGGCGTGCTGCTTCTCGACAAGCTGAAGCTTGATGACCCGGTTGGCGCACTCGCCGTTCACGGCATGGGCGGCATCTTCGGCACCTTGGCTGTCGGTCTGTTCGCCCAAGAATCGATCTATCCCGGTACCACCGGTAACGGCCTGTTCTTTGGCGGCGGCTTTGATCTGCTGTGGAGCCAGATGATCGGTGTCGCAGCCGTGGGCGTTACGGTCTTCGGGGCCTCACTCTTTATTTGGCTTGCGATCAAGGCGATCTGGGGTGTACGTGTCAGCGCAGAAGAAGAGATCGAGGGTCTCGACATCGGCGAGCACGGGAACCGGGCATACCCCGACTTCGTGCAGAGCGACACCTCGTACTCTGTAGCTCGCGGTAGGTACTGAACACTCAGCATGAGGAGAAAAGGAGCTAATCATGAAGAAGATCGAAGCGATTATTAAGCCTTACAGACTCAATGAGGTCAAAGAGATGCTCAGCGCACTCGGGGTGGTCGGCATGACCGTGACAGACGTGCGCGGGTATGGGCGCCAGATGGGCCACACCGAAGTCTACCGAGGCGCAGAGTACGCCGTGGATTTCATACCCAAGGTCAAGATCGAGCTCGTCCTCGACGACGCGGTCGCGCAGTCGGCCGAAGACGCGATCATCGCTGCAGCCCGTACCGGTGAGATCGGCGACGGCAAGGTGTTTATCTATGATGTCGAGGGCGCGGTTCGCATCCGTACCGGCGAGCGGGGGTCGAAGGCGCTGTAGTTCGCCGGCATGGATCCCGCATCGTCAAATGACATGCAATCCGCGAGAGTGCGATAATTTTCTACATGAGCATAGCGGATAGCATAGCAAATAGGTTTCCTCCGGCCGCCGCAGAGCACGTCCATAACGTCGCGCAGAATTTGCAACTCGTTGCAGATCTGGGATACGGAGATGTGGTTCTGCTTGTGCCTAACGAAGACGGGCAGCTGGAGATCGTGGCTGACGTTCGGCCAATGACGGCTGCTGCCGCTGTGCCGGTCTCAAGGGTGGGCGGAACGGTGGATCGGAACGAGGAGCCAGAGGCGTACGACGCCCTTGACTTTGGACTCACCGTCTGTGGATCCCGTTGCCGAATACGCCGCGGCGTCGAGTTTACGTCCACCGCCTATCCGGTTGGGCCGTCCTCGCGTCCTTACGCCGTGGTCGTGAGATACCTCGGGAAGAGTGTCGCTGAGGCGCCAGGGAAGATGGAGGTCGCGTTCATGCGGCTGGCGGTGTTCGTCCTCGAGAGGCTACAGCGAGGTCCGATCCCCGATCTTCACACTGGGGAGCCATATTCCACCACTCGCCTTGCTGGTGATGGGGTCATCGAGGTGGATTCTGGCGGTACAGTCTCATACGCAAGTCCCAACGCGGTGAACATCATGCGGCTCGCCGGAGCCGAGGGCTCCCTTAGCGGCGCGCCTGTCTCGGCGCTACCCGGCGGTGCGACAGCGGTCGTTCCGGTGCTGGGCAGCACAGCAGCTCGCGAGATCACGCTTGAGGTGGCAGGCAGGTCGCTTCGCTACCGCACCATAGCGCTCTCGGAAGGCGCACTCGTTTTGGTGGAGGACGTCACTGAGGCTCGCCGTCGGGAGCAGGAACTGCGGGTCAAAGAAGTGACGATCCGTGAGGTGCACCATCGCGTGAAAAACAACCTGCAGACGGTCGCCTCGCTACTGCGCATTCAGGCAAGGCGAGCCACGAGTGAGGAGGTGGCCTGCGCGCTCAACGAGGCGGTCGAGCGGATATCTTCGATGGCGGTCGTACACGAGATGCTCGCCGAGTCCACCGAGGAGTCGGTCGACCTGGCGGCGGCGGTACGCAAGGTCGTGGACATGGTCACTCGCGGGCTTGCCAGGTCTGATGCGGTGATAGAGTTGAGGGTGGAGGGCGACACGGGACTGGTTCCCGCATCCATCGCGACCTCGCTCGCTCTGGTTGTAGCCGAACTCGTACACAACGCCATTGAGCATGGCATTGGCTCAAGGCACACCGGTTCGGTTACGGTCACGATGCACAGGACGCCAAACGAGTTGACACTCTCTGTTTGGGATGACGGCTGTGGTCTACCCCCGGGATTCTCGCCAGATTCGTCGTCCAATCTCGGTCTGGCTATCGTTCGGACCATCGTCGAGGATGACATGCGTGGTACCCTGTCCTTCAGCACGGAGACAGGCATGCTTGTCTCGGTCCATGTTCCTGTTACGAATTGAGGAGCAATCATACGTGCGCGTACTGATCGCTGAAGATGAAGCCTTGATACGGATGGACCTCAGGGAGATGCTTGCCGAGGCGGGGCACGAGGTCGTCGGTGAGGCACGAGACGGAGCCGAGGCCCTCACCCTCACACGAGAGCTCCTTCCCGACATCGTGTTCATGGACGTGAAGATGCCGGGGATGGATGGGCTTGAGGCCGCGCGTGTAATCGCCGAGGAAAAGATCGCCCCGGTAGTGATGGTCACTGCATTCTCGCAGCAGTCGCACGTTGACGAAGCAGCTAGTGCGGGAGCGATGGCTTACATAGTCAAGCCGTTTCAGAGGCGTGACATCCTGCCTGCCATGACGGTTGCAGTTTCTCGATTTGCGGAGGCCCGGACTCTCGAGGCCGAGGTAGATGACCTAACTGAACGACTGGAGATGCGTAAGGTGCTAGACCGGGCCAAGGGGGTGCTGATGGCCAAGGGGATTACAGAGCCCGAGGCGTTCCGTCGCCTTCAGAAGCTCGCGATGGATCGTCGGATGTCACTTCGGCAGGTGGCCGAGGCGGTCGTGCTCGCAGCTGAGGCTGAGGAGTAGAAGAGGCGAGCGCGTAAGGTTTCGGGGGGCGGGAGCCCCAAGCACGGTCTTGAAGTAAAAGAACGGGTTTCCCTCTAATCTTGGTGTGTCGAATACCCAGAGAAGGAAGGAAACCCGCATGCACGATGATACCGCGCTATTGAAGTCGCTTCTGGTTGGCCTGTGTTTTGACCACATCGTCCGGTTCGAGGACTTCGAACAAGTCGAAACGAACTCGCTGCAAGACGTTCTCAGGATGTTGGCCGATGCGATGTCTGAGGCTCTTGAGATCTTCGACGAGCGGCTGTTCGTCGACAAGCCGAAAGACTGGCGTGTCAAGGATTCCCGCCCGAGGACCGTTCTCACCGAGTTCGGCGAGGTGGCCTTCACCCGCCGCATCTACCTCGACCAGTTCGGGGACCGGCGCACCCATCTCGACGAGATCGTGGCGCTGCCACAACGGAAGCGCCTGTCGCCGGGGGCATTTCGGGCGCTCGCGCTGTTTGGCTCAGAGATCCCCTACGAGCGCGCGGCCCGCGCACTCTTCCGGCACTGTGCAGCAGACGTGTCGGCGATGACGACGATGGGAGTGCTGCGCGAGACAGGCGATCTGCTCGAGACCGAGGCCGAAGGGCGGCGCCGTGACCTGTTCGATCACGGGTTGCTCCCTTCCGCGTTGCGCGAGAGCGAGGAGA